>JAGUWA010000339.1 GCA_020062605.1 Parvibaculum sp.
GCCGCCCAGATAGGCAAAGGCGAGCGAAGTTTGCGCCCCGGACACGCCTTTCTGCGCGGCCTGCTGGAAGCGCTTGGCGGCCTGGGCGAGATTTTTCTCCGTGCCGACCCCATCCTGCAGCATCAGCCCGAGTTGATAGGCGGCCTGCGGTTGCCCCTGATCGGCGGCGAGACGGAAATAGCGGGCGGCCTCGCCAACGTCGCGGGGCTTGCCTTTCCCGGCGGCGTAGAGCGTGCCGAGATAGTATTGCGCGTCTGCGTTTCCCTTGGCGGCGGCCCTTCCGAACCAGGTTGCGGCTTCGTCCAGGTCCTGTGCGCCGCCGCGGCCGGTTGTGTACATGAGGCCCAGTTCCGTCTGCGCGGCGATGTGATCCTGCGCCGCCGCATCGCGGAAGTGCTTGCGGGCGGCAGATGGGCCGGCGCCTTCGACGCCTCCATATTCCATGAGCATGCCGAGCGCGTATTGGGCGCTCGCATCGCCCTGTGCCGCTGCCTTGGCAAACCATCTGGCCGCCACCTGCGGGTCGGGGGCGACGCCTTCGCCATTGTTGTAGATCGAGCCAAGCATGAGTTGCGCCTGCACATTGCCCTTTTCGGCAAGCGGGGCGGCAACGAGAAGCGCCTGCTCATAACGGCCTGCCCGGTAGGCCTCGATAGCGGGGGCCATAGGATCGGCGTTGCCTTGGGCGGCCGCAGGTAATGCGGAGACGAGAGAAATGGCGATTGCCACCATCAATGTTGCCAGGAGATGCCTCATCGGACCTTGCTTTCCTCGATCATGACCCTGTTCAGGGCGCGGACCGCCGCGGCAGGCCCTGCTTCGTGAGACCAGACACCGGAGGACACCGCCAGAAAGTCGGCGCCTGCGCAAACGAGCGGCGCTGCGTTGTCCGCCGTAATCCCCCCGATCGCGACGCAAGGCAGTGTGAACATTTCCGACCACCATGTGAGGATCTCCGGGTCGGCCATACTTATAGGCTCTTTCGTGTCGGTTTTATAAAAGGCACCGAAAGCGACGTAATCGGCGCCTGCTTCCCCTGCCTCCATGGCGAGGTGGCGCGAGTTGTGGCAGGTAACGCCGACGATCCGGTCGGGCCCAACGAGTTTCCGGGCCTCGGCATAGGCTGTGTCCGTCTGGCCGATATGCGTGCCGTCCGCGCCGAGTTCCGCCGCGAGGTCGGGCCGGTCGTTGATGAGGAAGGCGACATCGCGCGCCTGCACAAGCGGCATCAGGATTTCGGCTGCACGGCGGATGGCGTCCGCTTCCGGCGGTGCCTCGTTCTCGCCCTTGAGACGAAGCTGCAGGCAGGCGACGTCGCCCGCGTCGAGCGCCATCTTCAGCGTGTCGGCGAAGGCGCGCGGCTCGAAGCGGGGCGGGGTGATGAGATAGAGGCGGCAGGGCTCGCGTGTTTCTTCGTCGGTCATGGGGATGTTCTAGCGCGGTGACGGGGCAAAGACAAAACGCCCCGCTTACGGAAGCGGGGCGTTTACAAGGTAGCCTGAGTGGATATCAGGCGGCCTTTTCGAGGCCGCTCTCCCATTTGCCGAGAGCGGCGAGGCCGTTCATCTTCGCGCGGTGGAGGAAGGCCTTCTGGGCGGCGGGCACATTCTCTGCCTTGCCGCTCCATGCCTTCTGCGGGGCGGCCTGCAATGCACGGCCATAGGAGAAGGACATCTTCCAGGGGAAGCCACCAATCGCATTCATCGCGTTCAGATGCGCCGTCGCATCTTCGTCGGACTGACCGCCCGACAGGAAAACGATACCCGGAATGGCGGCGGGAACGGTGCGCTTGAAGCACGCGATGGTCTTTTCCGCCACTTCCTCGACGCCGGCCTGTGTCGGGCACTTCTTGCCCGAGACGATCATGTTCGGCTTCAGGATCGTGCCTTCGAGGTTCACATTGTGGAGCGCGAGGCGGCTGAAGACGGCGCGAAGCGTCGCTTCCGTTACCTCGAAGCAGCGATCGGCGGTATGCGTGCCGTCCATCAGGACTTCGGGCTCGACGATCGGGACGATTTTCGCTTCCTGACAAAGGGCGGCATAGCGGGCAAGCGCTTCCGCATTCGCCTCGATGCAGGCATTGGTCGGGATGCCGTCCGCGATGTCGATCACCGCGCGCCACTTCGCGAAGCGGGCGCCGAGGTCGTAATACTCGGCGAGGCGCTCGCGAAGACCGTCGAGGCCCTCCGTCACGGTCTCGCCGGGGAAGCCAGCCATGGGCTTTGCGCCGGCATCGACCTTGATACCCGGAATGGACCCTGCGTTCTTGATGAGGTCGACGAGGGGCGTGCCATCCTTGGCCTTCTGGCGGATCGTTTCGTCATAAAGGATCACGCCGGAAATGTGGTTCTTCATGGCCTCTTCGGTGCGGAACAGAAGCTCGCGGTAGTCGCGGCGGTTCTCTTCCGTGGAAGCGACGTTAATCGCGTCGAACCGCTTCTTGATCGTGCCGGAGCTTTCGTCGGCTGCCAGAATGCCCTTGCCCGGCGCAACCATGGCCTGTGCAATCGATTCAAGCGTCTCAGTCATTGTCCTGTCCTCTGGATACCAAAAGATGAACCGGATGTCGTTCAACCTATTTGCGGTTTAGCGCCGCAACACCCGGCAGTTCAATACCTTCCATCCACTCGAGGAAGGCCCCGCCCGCGGCGGAAACATAGGTAAAGTCGTCGGCGGCGCCGGCCTCGTTCAAGGCCGCCACCGTATCGCCGCCGCCCGCCACCGAGACAAGCGCACCCTGCTTGCTGCGCATTGCGACGATGCGTGCGGCCTCGGTCGTTCCCTTGTCGAAAGGCGGCACCTCGAAAGCGCCCAGCGGCCCGTTCCAGACCACGGTGCTCGCGGTTTCGAAACGCGCGGCGAGATGCGCGAGCGTGTCGGGACCGACGTCGAGGATCATCTCGTCCTCGGGCACATCGTCCACCGTGGTGACATGCGACGCCGCACCGGCCTTGAATTCCTTCGCCACCACGACGTCCGTCGGCAGCACGATGTCGCATTTCGCCCCGCGCGCATTCGCCAGAATGTGGCGCGCCGTGTCGAAAAGGTCCGGCTCGCAGAGCGACTTGCCGACTTTCTTGCCCTGGGCCGCAAGGAACGTATTTGCCATGCCGCCGCCGATGACCAGTGCATCGACCTTCTTCACGAGGTTGCCGAGGAGCGCGATCTTGGTCGAAACCTTGGCGCCGCCGACGATGGCGACGACGGGGCGCTTCGGATTGCCGAGCGCGGCGTCGAGCGCGTCGAGTTCGGCTTGCATGGCCCGGCCCGCATAGGATGGCAGGAAATAGGTGATGCCTTCGGTCGAGGCATGGGCGCGATGGGCGCAGGAAAAGGCGTCGTTCACATAGACGTTGCCGTTTTCGGCCAACGCTCTGGCAAAGTCGGGGTCGTTGTTTTCCTCACCCTCATGGAAGCGGGTGTTTTCGAGCACGAGGATGGTGCCGGGGGCCATGGCGTCGCAGGCTTTCGCGGCCTTCTCGCCGATGCAATCCTCCGCAAAGCCGACCTCCGTGCCGGTATAGGCGCCCAGCACGTCGGCGACGGGTTTGAGGGAGTATTTTGCCTCCGGCTTGCCTTTCGGGCGACCGAAGTGAGATAGCACGATGACCCGGGCGCCCTGGCTTGCGAGCTCTTTCAGGGTGGGAGCGACGCGCTCGATGCGCGTCGCGTCCGACACCTTGCCGTCCTGCATGGGTACGTTGAGATCGGCCCGAACGAGAACCTTGAGGCCCTTCAGACCTACGGCAGCAGCGAGATCGTCAAGCGTCTTGTGATCGGCCATTGATGTTCGCGGCTCCGGCTCAGAGCAGCTTGCCCATGGCGACCGCAGTGTCGCCCATGCGGTTCGAGAAGCCCCACTCGTTGTCGTACCAGGAAAGCACGCGCACGAGCTTGCCCTCGATCACCTGCGTCTGTGTGAGATCAAAGGTGGAGGAGGCGGGGTTGTGATTGAAGTCGATCGAGACATTGGGCTCGTTGGTCGTCGCGAGGATGCCCTTGAGGGGACCCTTCGAGGCGGCGAGGATCGCGGCGTTCACTTCCTCGGCCGTAGTCTTCTTCTTCGCGGTGAAGACGAGGTCGATGACCGAGACGTTCGGGGTCGGCACGCGGATCGAGGTGCCGTCGAGCTTGCCCTTCAGTTCCGGAAGCACGAGACCGACGGCCTTCGCGGCGCCGGTCGAGGTCGGGATCATGGAGACGCCAGCGGCGCGCGCGCGGCGAGGGTCCTTGTGCAGCGTGTCGACTGTGTTCTGGTCGCCCGTATAGGCGTGGATCGTCGTCATGTAACCCTGCTCGATCCCGCAGGCCTTGTGCAGGACCTGCGCGACCGGTGCCAGACAGTTCGTCGTGCAGGAAGCGTTCGAGACGATCTTGTGGCTCTTCTTGAGCTCCTTGTGGTTCACGCCGTAAACGACCGTGAGGTCCGAATTTTCGCCCGGAGCGGAGATCAGGACCTTCTTTGCGCCTGCCGTGAGGTGGGCGGCGGCCTTTTCGCGCGCGGTGAAGAGACCCGTGCATTCGAGCGCGATGTCGACGCCGAGATCCTTCCAGGGAAGCTTCGCGGGGTCGCGCTCGGCGAGAACCTTGATCGGGCCACGGCCGAGGTCCATCGAGGACTTCGTCGTCTTGATCTTGCCGGGGAAGCGGCCGTGAACGCTGTCGTATTTCAACAGGAGGGCGTTGGCGTCGACCGATCCGAGATCGTTGATGGCCACAACTTCGATATCCTTGCGGCCGGATTCCGCGATGGCGCGGAGCACCAGGCGCCCGATCCGACCGAATCCGTTAATCGCAACGCGCACTGCCATTTGCTTGTTCTCCTGAGCGTAAGTTAGGCCTTTTCCTCGAGACGCGCCTTTGCCGCGGCTACCGCCGCCTCGGGGGTAATGTTGAAGTGCTTGTAAAGTTCCGGCGCGGGTCCGGATGCACCGAAGCCGGTCATGCCGATGAAATCGCCATCCGCGCCGATATAGCGGTCCCAGCCAAAGCGAACGGCGGCCTCGATCGCGATCTTGACGGTGCCCTCGCCGAGCATTTCGGCCTGGAAGTCCTTCGACTGCTGGTCGAAGAGGTCGAGGCAGGGCATGGAGACGACGCGCGCGGGGATACCGTCGCGCTCAAGCATCTGCCGAGCCGCAATCGCGATCTCGACTTCGGAGCCTGTTGCCAGTAGCGACACCTGCGCCTTGGCGGAGGCGGGGACAAGTTCATAGGCACCGCGGGCGCAGAGATTCTTGTTCGTGTTCTCGGTGCGAACGGCGGGCAGGTTCTGGCGCGACAGAGCAAGGACCGAAGGCGTGTTCTTCGCTTCGAGTGCGAGTTGCCAGCATTCGAGTGTCTCGACTGCGTCCGCCGGGCGGAATACATGGACGTTCGGCATCGCCCTGAGGCTCGCCAGATGTTCGACCGGCTGGTGCGTCGGCCCGTCTTCGCCGAGGCCGATCGAGTCGTGCGTCATCACATAGATGACGCGCTGTCCCATCAGCGCCGAAAGACGAATTGCCGGACGACAGTAGTCCGTGAACACGAGGAAGGTACCGGAATAGGGGATAAGACCCTTGTGCAAGGCCATGCCGTTCATCGCGGCGGCCATTCCGTGCTCACGGATGCCGTAGTGGATGAACGAGCCGGAGAAATCCTCCGCCGTGACAGCCTTTTGTTCGCGCGAGCGCGTGTTGTTCGAGCCCGTCAGGTCCGCCGATCCGCCGATGGTTTCAGGCAGTGCGGCGTTGATGACGTTGAGCGCTTCCTCGGAAGATTTGCGGGTCGCCCATTTCGGCTTGTCGGCGACGAGCTTCTCCTTGAAGGCCTCGATCGCCTTGCCGAGACCGGCGGGAAGGTCGCCTGCGATGCGCCGCTCGAACTCCGTACGGGTTTCGGCGGGCAAGGCTGCCAGCCTTTCTTCCCAGGCCTTGCGTGCCTTGACGTTGCGGAGGCCGGCGATGCGCCAGGCATCCAGCGTCTCGCTGGGGACGGTGAAGGGCTCCGCCTTCCAGTGCAGCGTCTCGCGGGCGAGCGTTATTTCATCTGCGCCGAGCGGCGAGCCGTGCGAGGACGATTTGCCCTGCTTGTTCGGCGAGCCATAGCCGATCACAGTGCGGCAGGCGATGAGGGTCGGCTTGTCGGACTTCTGCGCCTTTTCGATGGCTGCAGCGATCTCGTCCGGATTGTGGCCGTCGATTCGGCTCGCATTCCAGCCCGCCGCTTCGAAGCGCTTCAGCGCGTCACCGGATTCAGAGAGCGACAGGGCGCCGTCGATGGTGATTTCGTTGTCGTCGTAGAGAACGATGAGCTTGGAAAGCTTCAGGTGCCCGGCAAGGCTGATCGCCTCGTGGCTGATGCCTTCCATGAGGTCGCCGTCGGAGGCAATCACATATGTATAGTGATCGACGATTTCCTTGCCGAAGCGGGCCGCCTGAAGACGTTCGGCAAGCGCCATGCCCACAGCCGTCGAGATGCCCTGACCGAGCGGCCCCGTGGTCGTTTCCACGCCCTCGGCGTGGCCATATTCGGGGTGTCCGGCCGTGATCGAGCCAAGCTGGCGGAAGTTCCTGATCTGCTCGATCGTCATGTCCTCGTAGCCGAGCAGGTAGTTCACGGCATAAAGCAGCATCGAGCCATGGCCGGCCGACAGCACGAAACGGTCGCGGTCCGGCCAGCCGGGCTTCCGGGGGTCGATCTTCAAAAAGCGGGTAAAGAGCACCGTGGCCATGTCAGCCGTGCCCATCGGCATGCCGGGGTGACCGGAATTCGCCTGCTGCACTGCATCCATCGCCAAGGCGCGGATCGCATTGGCCATCGCATCGTGCGAGGCACCGGATGATTTCGCTTTTTCGGCGACGGCGGATTTTTCAGTTGGCGTCATGTGTCACTCTATTGCCCAGACGGGCGCTGAGCGGGCAGGAGATTGCGGATTCTCCGCGCCGTGGGAGAGCCGCTCATTGCGCGTATCGGGGGCTCGTATCGGGGGCTCTTACCGGGGCCCTCCCGAGAGCGGCGCCACAATGACCACGGACCCCCCGGGAGTCAATGCCGGAATGGCCGGATTGAGCAGCGATTCAGCGCATATCGGATTGCCGTTTTGCGGGGGCCGGTTACCGGCAGCGTTGACCTCATTTCACAGGCCTGCCTATCTTGGCGTTGGATGTTCCGGCTGCTTCGGCCGGAACGGTCAGCCCGGGAACGACATGAGCAAACTCGATTCGTCTGTGGAGCGCTTTTCAGGCGCGCTGGACAGGCTGGAAGCGACCATCAACCGGCAGGTACAGCGGGCCCAGGCGGCCCGTCGGCTGCAGGAAGAGGTGGATACGCTGAAGGAGGACCGCTCGGAGCTCGCCGAGGAACTCGACCAGCTCAAGGCTGAGGCGCGGCGGCTGAACGAACTCAACGAGCGGGCCTCCGAAACGCTTGCCGACGCAATCGAAGGCATCAGGGAAGTTCTCGCCGAAGGCTGAAAGGCCCGGCCGGAAAGGAAATTTCATGGGACAGGTCAAGGTCTCGATCAACGATCGCTCCTACACGGTTGCCTGCGGCGATGGCGAGGAGGATCACGTCCGCGAACTCGCTTCCTACATCAACAAGCACGTGACCGACCTTGCCCAGGCGGTCGGCCAGGTCGGCGATGCCCGGCTTCTCCTTATGGCGGGCCTCCTGGTCGCCGACGAGCTTTCCGAGGCCTATCAGAAGACGAAAATGCTGGAGCAGGAGATCGAGAATCTCAGCGGATCTCGCGCTTCGGCGCTCGAGCGCACGCGCGAAGCCGAGGATTCTCTTGCCGACGTGCTGGACGATGCGGCGCGGCGTATTGAGGATCTCGCCAAGCGGATCGAGGCGGCGTGACATTCTGCGCTCGCCCCTTTTCTCTATTTGGCTTGACCGGGGACCGTTTCGTCCCAGATAGAATGGGATCGGGTACTGCCCTTCTCGTCAGGAATAATTACTCTCGGGGCCTTACGCTCCTCAAGGGAGCTGTCCCTGAGGGAGGCCGTGGCCTCCTTCAAACGGCGCCCACCTACGTTAGTAGGTCTCCGAGGAACGACATTCCGACGGTTGCGGTGGTCCCACTTTTCCCATCCCGGTTCGCATGAGTGCCGAAGCTAAACAGCGCGCGCGGGAAGCTGCGCGGCGGCGGCGAGACAGTGCACACGCGGCGCTGAAGGCGACCGCGCCGGCGCTTATCGCTTCCAATTTCCTCGCTTCCGTCCCCCTTGCGGAGGGAAGCTGCATTGCCGGATATGCGGCGATCGGCAGCGAGGCGGATCCTGCCGAACTCCTTCTCCGGCTTTCGGGGCGGGGGCATCCATGCGTGTTGCCCCGCGTCGCGACGCGAGGCATGCCGCTTGTCTTCAATGTCTGGCAACCGGGCGACGAACTGGTGCCGGGCGATCACGGGACGCGCGAACCGAAGCCGGATGCGCCGGAAGCGCGGCCCGACATCGTGTTGGTGCCGCTTCTGGCTTTCGACGCGTATGGGCGCCGGCTCGGCTATGGAGGAGGATACTACGACCGGACGCTTGAGAAGCTGCGGAATGAGGGGAACTGCGTCGTCGCCGTCGGGGTTGCCTTTTCGGCGCAGGAAGCTCAAGACCTGCCGGAAGAGGACTTCGACGCCCGTCTCGACTGGGTCGTGACGGAAAAAGGCGCCAAGGCGTTCGGCCTGGTCGCTGGAGGACAAGCATGAGACTGCTCTTCATGGGCGACATCGTAGGGCGGAGCGGGCGCGACGCGCTGATTGCGGAACTCCCGGCCTTGCGGCGGGAGCTCGGGCTCGATTTCGTAGTGGTGAATGGCGAGAACGCGGCAGGCGGGTTCGGCATTACTGGCGCGATCTGCGACGAGATTTTCGACGCGGGCGCCGACGTCATCACGCTTGGCAACCATTCCTGGGACCAGCGCGAGGCGCTGGTGCATATCGAGCGGGAGCCGCGTCTCGTGCGGCCGGCGAACTATCCTTCGGGTACGCCGGGCCGGGGTGCGGCGCTCGTGGAAGCAGCTTCGGGCGCGCGGGTTCTCGTCGTGAACGCGCTCGGCCGCGTTTTCATGGAAGCGCTGGACTGCCCCTTCGAGGCGATCGACCGTCAGATTTCAGCCTGCCCGCTCGGCGAGGCTGCCGATGCGATCATCGTCGACATGCATGCCGAGGCAACATCGGAAAAGATGGCGATGGGGCATCACTGCGACGGGCGTGTATCGCTCGTCGTCGGGACGCATAGCCATGTGCCGACGGCCGACGCACAGATCCTGCCCGGCGGCACGGCCTATCAGACGGATGCCGGCATGTGCGGCGACTATAATTCCGTTATCGGCATGGAGAAGGATGAGCCGCTGAACCGCTTCCTGACGCGTATTCCGAGCGGACGTTTCCAGCCCGCGCTCGGCCCGGCGACGCTTTGCGGCGTGTTCGTGGAAACGGACGGTTCGGGGCTTGCGCGCCGCGTGGAGCCGGTTCGGATCGGTGGCCGTCTCGCCCAGGTTCTGCCGGAGGTCTGAAGCCATGCGGATCGTGCTTGTCGGCAATTTCAATGAAAAACGCGCCGGCGCGAATTTCTACGCAACGGTCCGCAAGCTTGCCAACGGCTTCATTCGAAACGGTCATCAGGTGATGACATTCAGTGATCGCGATGTCGCGCGCGAAGTGCACAAGTGGGGCATCGGCCGCGGGGGCGATGCGCATGCGAACGAGCGGCTGCTCGAACTCTGCTCGAATTTTCGTCCGGAGCTTCTTGTTCTCTTCCATGCAGACAAGATTTCAAACGACACGGTGCGCGAACTGCGCGCGATACTTCCATCGCTTCGTGTCTGCATGGTCAATATCGATGCGCTTTTTTTGTCGGAGAACGTTGCACGCATCCGCCGCTTTGCGGAGGTTGCGGATGCGACTTTCATCACGACGGCGGGCGACCGCCTCGACGCATTCGTCACGCCGACGCATTCGCTTGCCTTCATTCCGAACCCTGCCGATCCCTCGATCGATACACTGCAATGCTTTGCGGGTGGCGATCAGCCCTTCGATTTCCTTTGCGCGGTCGGTGCCGAAACGTCGTCCACGCCGCGCGGAAAGTTCCTGCGCGAGATTGAGGCGCGTGTGCCGGAAGCACGATGCGCGTTTTACGGGCTCGACGAGCGCTCCGCGGTGCAGGGCATGGCCTACTACGATGCTATCGGCTCCGCCCGGATGGGGCTCAATCTCAACCGGGAAGAGGGCTACCCGCTCTATTCCTCCGATCGCTTCGCGCAATATGCGGGTAATGGACTGCTCGTCTTCGTTGCGCGATCAACCGGATATGATGAGATATTTTCGGACGACGAATTCGCCTTCTATCGCGATCTCGAGGAACTTGCGGACAAGCTTCGCCATTTTCTGAAGAACGATGGCGAGCGTCAGCGCATCGCGCGCAACGGTCATGAGCGCTATCACGCCTTTTTCAGCGAACGGCTGGTCGCGCGATATATCGAGGACGTGATGGCGGGCGGCGCGCTTTCGCATGCCTATGCCTGGCCGACGGAAGTCCACAAATAAAGCGAGAAGCAGAACCGCCCCGTCTTCCTTGCCGCCGAGGTGGGTGAGGCGGACAGGAGGGCGGGGCGGTGTGCCTTCGCGTGGATTGCGTTGGCTTTTCCGGCGCGGGCTGGGCGGGGGCCGCGAGCCGGTCTTCTGCAAGTGCCGCCGTCTTCTAGGGAAAGCTGGGCAAACCTCCCCGTCCGGCGACAGGGGAAGTCTGGCCGGCAAATGTTAAGTGCACGTTAAACGAGCATAAAAAAGTTAAAAACACGTTATACGTGTATCCGGTTGCATGCCGTGCGCTATGGATTTTGCCGGGTGTGCCTTCTATAAAGGCGCAAATTTCAAGAGCTATTCGAAAGGCTTTCGGAGGCGGAATGGCCGGCCACTCGCAATTCAAGAACATCATGTACCGCAAGGGCGCGCAGGATAAGAAGCGCGCCAAGCTGTTCGCCAAGCTCGCCAAGGAAATCACCGTGGCGGCGAAAATGGGCTTGCCCGACCCCGAATATAATCCGCGCCTGCGGGCTGCTATCCAGGCGGCGCGCGCGGAAAACATGCCGAAAGACAATATCGAACGCGCGATCAAAAAGAGCACGGATCAGGGCGGCGAGAATTACGAAGAAGTGCGGTATGAGGGCTTTGGACCCGGAGGCATCGGCGTCATCGTCGAAACGCTGACCGACAACCGCAACCGGACGGCCGGTGAAGTTCGCTCCATCTTCTCCAAGAATGGCGGCAATCTCGGTGAGACGGGCTCGGTCTCCTTCATGTTCGACCGCCTTGGCCTGATCGAATATCCAGCCGAAGCGGCGAGCGCCGATGACATGCTTGAAGCGGCGATCGACGCGGGCGCAGACGATTGCCAGTCTGGTGGCGAAGCACATGAACTCTATTGTGCGCCGGATGCACTGCATGAGGTTGCCTCGGCTCTAGAGACGAAGTTTGGCGAACCGCGCGCGGCGCGAATCGTCTGGAAGCCGCAGAACACCATCGCTCTCGACGACGAGAAGGCGGAGACCGTCTTCAAGATGCTCGAAGCGCTGGACGACAATGACGATGTGCAGCAGGTTTATGCGAACTTCGAAATGTCCGATTCGGTCCTGGAGAAGATGTCCGCCTGACGGGCTCGCGCGGATGTCGCTCTCCCGGCGGCGGGCATAAACCGGACGGTTCCGGCCTTGTTCAGGGCGGGGCCGGGCACAAGGACTTCCCGTTCATGCCGGCATCGTTCAGATATCTCGGCATCGATCCCGGCCTCACCGCAACGGGGTGGGGCGTGATCGGCGTGCAGGGGTTGAAACTAATCCATATTGCGAACGGCACGATCTCATCCAATGCACGGCTGAGCATCGCCGAGCGTCTGGTCGAGATCGAGGCGGGACTCGTTCGGGTCATCGCCGAGCACCTGCCGGATGCGGCTGCGGTCGAACAGGCTTTCGTCGCGCGCGATGCTTCGGCGGCGTTGAAGCTTGGACAGGCGCGCGCCATTGCGCTCCTCGTTGCCGCTCGGGCGGGGCTCGCGGTTGCGGAATACGCGCCCAACCACGTCAAGAAGTCCGTCGTCGGCGCGGGCCATGCCGACAAGGCGCAGATAAGGCTCATGGTCGAAATGCTGCTGCCGGGCTCGAAAGCCGCCACCGAACACGCTGCCGACGCGCTCGCCATCGCAATCGCCCACGCGCATTCGGGTGCCGCGAATGAGAGGCTCGCGGCGGCGGTTGCGCGCGACGGAGCGGGCCGATGATCGGGAAGCTCAAAGGCATCGTCGATTCCTCGGGCGAGGACTGGGTTGTCATCGACGTCGGCGGTGTCGGCTATCACGTCACCTGCTCGCGCCGGACCTTGCAGAACCTTCCTGCGTCCGGCGGTGCGGTTACGCTTTCCATCGAGACGAAAGTGAGCGACGAGGCGATCCGCCTCATCGGTTTCGAGAGCGACGCCGAGCGCGACTGGTTCCGCCTGCTGCTCGGTGTGCAGGGCGTCGGCACGCGCGTGGCGCTGGGTGTGCTCGGTACGCTCGCGCCCACGGATCTCGCCC
>JAGUWA010000251.1 GCA_020062605.1 Parvibaculum sp.
CGTGTTCGCGAAGCGGCGCGAAACCTGGGCGCATCAGCCAGCAGAGATGCCCTCGATCCCGCCCCATGAGACGCTGACGCCGATGGCGACGGAAGGCCGCAATGCCTGGCTGCAGCGCTACGACCTGCGCTTCGCGGAAGGGGCGATGAATTTCGGGGCGCGCGCGGATGACGACCCGGCGCCTTTACGCTCGCTGCTCTGGATCGCCGACAAGCCGGGGCGGGCGCTCGATTTCACCGCGCTCGCAGCGCTCGCCGACACGTTCATCGTCCGCATCTTCCTCGTGCGGGGCCGAATGGTGCCCGCGGGAACCGTATCTCTCACCACCTATTTCCACACCGACGCCGCAGGGCTTGCGGCGCAGGGCAAGACACCGCTGATCGGCGTTGCGGATTCGAAGGTTTTCCGGCGGGGATATTTCGACCAGTCGGCGGAACTCTGGGGTGCGGACGGAACGCTTCTCGCGACCAGCGTGCAGACGGTCTATTTCAAGGAATAGAATTCAGTCGCGCTCGCCGAAGCCGTCGGCCACAAGGGCGGAGAGTGCCTCAAGGGCGGCTTCCGCATCCGGGCCGTCCGTTTCGATGCGGATGCAGCAGCCGGGCGCGGCGGCGAGCATCATCAGACCCATGATCGAGGTGCCCGGCACCGTCTGCCCTTCGCGGGAGACGGAAATGCCGGCATCGAACTTCTCGGCAAGCTGCACGAATTTCGCGGAGGCCCGGGCGTGAAGACCCCGGTTGTTGACGATCTCGACTTCGCGGACATAAAGGCCCGGTTTTGTTTCGGCTGAAGCCAATTTTCAGGCTCCGTCGCCAGCGAGCACGCGGCTCGCGATGGAGATGTATTTGCGGCCGGACTCCTGCGCCTGATCGACGGCGTCGCTCAAACTCGCGCTGTCGCGGACGCTGGCAAGCTTGATCAGCATGGGCAGGTTCACACCCGCGATCACCTCGACCTTCGCCTTGTCCATGACGGAGATGGCGAGGTTCGAGGGCGTGCCGCCGAACATGTCGGTCAGCAGGATGACGCCATCACCCGAGTCCGCTGCGGCGACCGCCTTCAAGATGTCCTTGCGGCGCTGCTCCATGTCGTCGTCCGGCCCGATGCTGATCGAGGCGACCTGGGCCTGGGGGCCGACGACGTGCTCCATCGCCGCGACGAACTGACTGGCCAGCTGACCATGCGTTACGAGTACCAAACCGATCATCAATAGCCCTCAATGCCGCATTTGAGCGGGACCGCGCCGTCCGGCGCCGGCTCACCACTTTTCGCCCCCGCGAAGGGGCGTATCGTGACCCCAATCGCGCATCTATGACAAGTGTTGCGATGCAACAATCGGCACGAACCGGGGCAACCGCACACTATAAAGGCAGAAGGCTCAGGCAGGCGGCCCAAAACGGCCATCCGGTCCGGGAAAACCGCTATCGGGCAGCGTTTCGAGAGCGAGGCGCAGCTTTGCCGGTGCGGTGCCGTCGAAAGCGTGGAGGGCGAGGAGCGGCAGGCGCCGCCCGAGAATTTCCTCGAAACGCGGCTCGGGGAGGCGTGGCACCTCCTCGCGGGGCACGAGATCGGCGATCAGGGAGAGCGGCGCTTGCGCCATGCCGGGCATGGCAACGAGCCCGAGACCCCGGAGCTCCAGCAAGCCGGCAAGGAGCGCGGGCGGGCGCGCGACAAGGACCTCCCCCTCCAGATGGAGCGCCACCTGGTCGTCGGCGACGAGACGCGTTTCGCCGCTCGCATCCTCGCGGATGAGACGGAAGGCGAGATCGGACTTGCCCGCACCCGAGGGACCGCGCAGCAGCACCGCGCGCGCGCCGCAGGCGATGCAGGTGCCGTGCATGTAGAGAGGGCTCCCGTCCGGCATCGCGCTACTCCGCTTCGGGAAGTTCGACGGTGAAGCGGGCGCCCACGACCTCGCCGTCCTTCATGCGGTTATCCGCGCGGATCGTGCCGCCATGCGCGGCGACGATCTGGCGGGAGATCGCGAGGCCGAGGCCCGAATGCTCGCCGAAACTGTCGGGCCGGTCGGTGTGGAAGCGGTCGAAGATGCGCTCGTAATTGTCGGGCGCGATGCCCGGACCCTCGTCCTCGACGCGGATGACGACAAGGCCCGGTTCGCGCAAGGCGGAAACGCGGACGGTGCCTCCACGGGGGCTGAAGGAGAGCGCGTTGTCGATCAGGTTGCGCACGACCTGACCGAGCCTGTTGTCGAAGCCCTTCACCACCATGCCTTCGCGGCCCGGCGCGCCGGGATCGATGTCGAGCGTCACGCGGGCCGAACCCGCAACGCCCGTCTCGTTGAAGAGGTCGCAGACC
>JAGUWA010000195.1 GCA_020062605.1 Parvibaculum sp.
ACCGCCTGCGCGACCTGCCGCGCCACGCGCAGCTTCAGCCCGTCCGTCTCGATCTCGATTTCGCTGAGGTCCGTCTCCGTGAGGAGGGCGGCCAGTTGCCGGATCAGTTCCTGGTCGACGCCTGCTTTGCTCATCTCGCTCTTCTTGCTTTCCTGTTTACTCGCGGACTTGCCGTTCTGGATGGCCTTCTGGGGCTGTTGCTTCGTTGCCAAGGCGCGGGGACCCTCTTGCGGTTTACTTTTGTGACAGCTTGCTCTTCACGGCTTCGAGCGCGAGCTCGTAGCCGATCGTGCCGAGGCCGCAGATGACGCCTGTGGCGACGGATGAAATGGTCGAATGGTGGCGGAAGCTCTCGCGCTTGTAGACGTTCGAGATGTGCACCTCGATCACCGGAATGTCGAGCGTCGCGAGCGCGTCGTGGATCGCGATGGAGGTATGCGAATAGGCGCCCGCATTGAGGATGACGCCGGACGCCATCTCCCGCGCCTCGTGGATCCAGTCCACAAGCTCGCCCTCATGGTTCGACTGGCGGCAGATGACGTTGAGGCCGAGTGCCTTCGCCCGCGCTTTCACCTGGGCCTCGATATCGGCAAGCGTCGTCGAGCCGTAGATTTCCGGTTCCCGCTGGCCCAGCAGGTTCAGGTTCGGCCCGTTGAGCACGAACACCGGCTTTGCCGCCGCTTTGGAGCTGGATTTGGCCATCGGGTCGAGGGCTTTCGTCTCGGGCGCGTGAGCACGCTTCAGGGAGGGGAACGTATCGGGCGGCAAAAGGGCGAAAATGTGGTCCCCTTGAAGCCGCTCTTCGCCCCCGAATCTCGGCCTCTTTTATACGCAACTCGCCCTGCCAGTAAAAGCCTTGTCCGCCCAAGGGTTTGAGGGTGCCGCAAGGGGAGGGGCGGGGAGCGCGCGTCCCGCCTTGAACTCCGCCTTCCCCTCACCCATTATCCGGCCAACGGAGAGGCGTTAAGGACAGTATGAAGCTCACGGTGAACGGCGAGATGCGCGAGGTCGAGGCCCCGATGACGGTGCTCGGCCTTGTCGAGAGCTTCGGCCTCAAGCCTCAGAAGATAGCGGTGGAACGCAATCTCGAAATCGTGCCGCGCTCGGCCTATGGGCAGGTCGCGCTCGCCGAGGGCGACCGCATCGAGATCGTGAATTTTGTCGGCGGCGGTTAAGCCCCTAACCTGGAGTTAGCAGAGTGACGGAAGCGGCAGCGCGCGTGACGGAACAGGCGGCAGGCGACGATGAATTCGTCGTGGCGGGCCGCAGGCTCAAGTCGCGCCTCATCGTCGGCACGGGCAAATACAAGGACCTCGCGCAGAACGCGGCGGCCGTGGAAGCGGCGGGCGCGGAGATCGTCACCGTCGCCGTGCGCCGCGTGAACGTCACCAATCCGAACGAGCCCATGCTCGTCGACTACATCGATCCGAAGAAGGTGATCTACCTGCCGAACACGGCCGGCTGCTACACGGCGGAGGACGCCGTGCGCACGCTCCGCCTCGCGCGCGAGGCCGGCGGCTGGAACCTCGTGAAGCTCGAAGTGCTGGGCGACCGGAAGACGCTCTATCCCGACATGATCGAAACGCTGCGCGCCGCCGAAGCCCTGCTGGAGGACGGCTTCGAGGTCATGGTCTATTGCACCGACGACCCGATCATGGCGAAGAAGCTCGAAGACATGGGCTGCTGCGCGATCATGCCGCTGGCCGCGCCCATCGGCTCGGGCCTTGGCATCCAGAACCCGATCAACATCCGCCTCATCGTCGAGCAGTCGAAAGTGCCGGTGCTGGTCGATGCGGGCGTCGGCACGGCGTCCGACGCCGCCGTGGCGATGGAACTCGGCTGCGACGGCGTGCTGATGAACACGGCGATCGCGGAAGCGAAAGACCCGATCAAGATGGCCCGCGCGATGAAACTCGCCGTGGAAGCGGGCCGCCTCGCTTACCTCGCGGGCCGCATGCCGAAGAAGCTCTACGCCGATCCCTCATCGCCGATGGGCGGGCTGATCTAGCTTCAGCGGAACAGCATCACCGGGATTTTGCACGAACGGATCATCTCCGTGGTGGTGGAGCCGATGATGAGGCTGCGGATGCGCGAATGGCCATAGGCGCCCATCGCAACAAGATCGATCCCCTGCGCCTCGACATGATCGGCGATGGCGGCTTCCGGCGCCGTGCTTGCGACAAAAGCCTTCGCCTCGCGCCC
>JAGUWA010000451.1 GCA_020062605.1 Parvibaculum sp.
AGCCCCGATCATGAGGGGATTAAGACAGCTCACCGACCCGTCCGCGTTGATCGGCGCATCTAGAAACCAGCCCCGATCATGAGGGGATTAAGACGAGGTCGAAGTCGCGAAGCTCCGGGGCGGCCGCATCTAGAAACCAGCCCCGATCATGAGGGGATTAAGACCAAAACGATTGTGCCAGCTATCATGCTGAGCATCTAGAAACCAGCCCCGATCATGAGGGGATTAAGACGAACCTTGCGATATCCGTCCGTCACACCCAAGTCATCTAGAAACCAGCCCCGATCATGAGGGGATTAAGACGCGGGGGCGTCGCGCAGGGCGACGTCGTCGAATGATCTAGAAACCAGCCCCGATCATGAGGGGATTAAGACGCCACGCCTTCGTGGTTCGCCCCGCGCCCCATCTAGAAACCAGCCCCGATCATGAGGGGATTAAGACGCACGAGGGCGATGGCTTCGACGAAAGCGACGCATCTAGAAACCAGCCCCGATCATGAGGGGATTAAGACCGGTCCAGTCGGTCGGCGGCCGGCCGGCAGATCTAGAAACCAGCCCCGATCATGAGGGGATTAAGACTCGACTGCTTGCTCGAGCGGGAACCACCGGCAATCTAGAAACCAGCCCCGATCATGAGGGGATTAAGACAAAGCCCTGCGGGCTCAACAGGTCGATGGGGGCATCTAGAAACCAGCCCCGATCATGAGGGGATTAAGACGCCGTGTCTGTAGACCTTGCGTTGCGCGGATAATCTAGAAACCAGCCCCGATCATGAGGGGATTAAGACCTTGTAGATAACCGCGGCTTCGAGGACCACCAGCATCTAGAAACCAGCCCCGATCATGAGGGGATTAAGACTCTTCGGCCAGGTTTTTTATGTTGCGGTTCCAGGATCTAGAAACCAGCCCCGATCATGAGGGGATTAAGACGATTGCAACCCTCGCCGATGGTGCAACCGTTGCCATCTAGAAACCAGCCCCGATCATGAGGGGATTAAGACCTTGACGTCGCGCGCGAAGCGCTCCATCGCGTCATCTAGAAACCAGCCCCGATCATGAGGGGATTAAGACGCAGTCGCGCAGCTCGTCGAGACTCGGCTTGATTATCTAGAAACCAGCCCCGATCATGAGGGGATTAAGACGGCGCCGGGGGCTCCCGTTGACCCCGGGCGACGATCTAGAAACCAGCCCCGATCATGAGGGGATTAAGACCATTTGTTCGCCGACATGCGAGCCTCGGCGAAAATCTAGAAACCAGCCCCGATCATGAGGGGATTAAGACGGTCTCGACGATCCACTCGCACAGCGGGCTGGAATCTAGAAACCAGCCCCGATCATGAGGGGATTAAGACGCGGGCGGGGGGCGGTGTCGCTGCCGTAGTCATCTAGAAACCAGCCCCGATCATGAGGGGATTAAGACGAATCCTGGAATCCGACAGCACATCAAGCGTACATCTAGAAACCAGCCCCGATCATGAGGGGATTAAGACCCTGTTAGAATGCATCAGCATCCGCAACAAAACATCTAGAAACCAGCCCCGATCATGAGGGGATTAAGACGGTCGGCCAGCATGTCGGCCAGCAAAGCCCAGTATCTAGAAACCAGCCCCGATCATGAGGGGATTAAGACGCGTTAAACATTACTGTCGGGGGATGCGGTATTATCTAGAAACCAGCCCCGATCATGAGGGGATTAAGACTCGCCAGAGAGTTTCTTGCTCTCGGCTTCAGCAGTCTAGAAACCAGCCCCGATCATGAGGGGATTAAGACCGCAAGGTCTTGGCGGAGAAATCGCGCTTGGCGACATCTAGAAACCAGCCCCGATCATGAGGGGATTAAGACTCGCCAGAGAGTTTCTTGCTCTCGGCTTCAGCAGTCTAGAAACCAGCCCCGATCATGAGCGGATTAAGACGCGGCGAAGAACCATTCGCACGTATGCAGCAGCATCTAGAAACCATCCCCGGCGTCGACAACGCCCGGAAGCAGCGCGAAATCGCCAGTCGGGACTGCCCGGACCGCCCCAACAATCAAGGCGCGCCAGCTCCATGTCCATGTCGACCGCGCCGTCTTCGCCCGCGGCGCGC
>JAGUWA010000018.1 GCA_020062605.1 Parvibaculum sp.
CAGCACCTGGTCGCTGTGAAGCGCATTCTGACGGTCGGCCGCGAGTCCCTTCGCCAGCTCCTCGCGCTCCTCCAGCGGCGTCGCGGCAGGCGGCGTCTGCGGCACGTCGCGCAAATCCGGGAAAGCAGCGTCTTCGGGCGCCGCCGCGGGCGTGCCGCCATAGGCCGCATCAGGCTTCGCCTCGTCCGAAATCGCCGAACAGCCGGCCAGGGCACCGGCCATGATCAGCGCCGCCGCAAATCCGCATCCGCGGGCCGCTGCGGCAACCCTGTTCACACCCCGGCCATTCGCCAGTACCGACATCTCCGCACTCCTGCTGCTGGCGCTTTTCGCGCCGGTTTCCAATCCCCATATCCGCGTCATCAGGCGGACATGATCAAGCGTATAGTATACGCTGCGCCGGTGAAACCTTTAGAGCGTTTCAAGGCGAAGCCGGTCGGCAGAAGAGCCCTTACCTTCGCCCGGACGAGATTCGCGACAAGACCCATGACAAGCCCAGGGAAGCGCTTTAGATGAGCCTCAAGGACACGACCGGCGACAAGGAAGCCGTGCCTGCGAAGGAAGAAGCCCGCAAAGCGAAGAAGCCGCGCCGCAAGAAAACGGCATCAGCCCCCGAATCCCGCAAGCCTCCAGCCGCGCCGAGGCCCGAACCCGCCTCCGAAAAGCCGGCCTCTGCGCCCGAGGCGCCGTCGCGTGATTTTGTGATACCCGATGTCGCCCGCCTGGCGATCAACCTCGTTCACGCCGCGAACCTGGGTCAAAAGGCCGCGCGTCTTCTGATGCAGAACGACGATTCGAAATCCGACGCGAGCCAGGCTTTTCACGATCTCCAGCGTGTCGGGCGGACGCTGATGGATGTCGCCGCAAGCTACATGCGCAATCCGGCGAAGATCGTCGAGGCGCAGACCGCCCTCTTCGAGGGCTATCTCGGCCTCGCCTCCAACATGACCCGCCGTCTTCTCGGCGAGGACGTGCCGCCCGTTGCCGCGCCGAGCCGCAGCGACAAGCGGTTCCGCGATCCCGACTGGCAGGAAAACATCGTTTTCGACCTGATGAAGCAGTCCTACCTGCTCACCAGCAAGTGGCTCACCGATCGCATTCGCAGCGCCGAGGACGTCGATCAGCACACGCGCGAAAAGGCCGACTTCTATGTCCGCCAGATGGCGAACGCCGTCTCGCCCTCGAACTTCCTGTTCACCAATCCGGAAATCCTGCGCACCACGCTAGCCACCAATGGCGAGAACCTCGTCTCCGGCATGGAGCATCTGCTGGAGGATATCGAGCGCGGCCACGGCCACCTCCAGATCCAGCAGACGGACATGTCCGCCTTCCGCCTCGGCGAGAACATCGCGACGACGCCCGGCAAGGTCGTCTACCAGAACGATCTGATGCAGCTCATCCAGTATGAGCCCACGACGGAGAAGGTCCACAAGCGCCCGCTCGTCATCTTCCCGCCCTGGATCAATAAATACTACATCCTCGATCTCACGCCCGATAAGTCGCTGGTGAAGTGGTGTCTCGACAAGGGCTACACCGTCTTCGTCGCAAGCTGGGTGAACCCCGATGCGCGCCTCGCGCTGAAGACTTTCGAGGACTACATGTTCGAGGGCGTCTATGCCGCGCTCGACGCCGTGGAAAAGGCGACCGGCGAAAAGGAAGTGAACGCGGTCGGCTATTGCATCGGCGGCACGCTGCTCGCCTCCTCGCTCGCGCACATGGCCGCGCGCAAGGACACGCGCATCAAGTCGGCGACCTTCCTCGTCACGCAGGTGGACTTCACCGAGGCAGGCGAACTGAAAGTCTTCATCGACGAGGAACAGATCGCCGACATCGAGCGCCAGATGCACGAGAAGGGCGGCTACCTGAAGGGGTCCACCATGGCGACCACCTTCAACATGCTGCGCTCCAACGACCTCATCTGGAACTATGTCGTCAACAACTACCTGCTCGGCCGCGAGCCGATGCCCTTCGACATCCTGTTCTGGAATTCGGACGCGACGCGGCTTCCCTCCGCCATGCACGTCTTCTACCTGCGCGAATGCTATCTCGAAAACAAGCTCGCCGAAGGCCGCATGGAGCTGGGCGGCGAGGAACTGCACCTCGACAAGGTGAAAGTCCCCGTCTATCTCCAGTCGAGCCGCGAAGACCACATCTCGCCCTATAACTCCGTGTACAAAGCAACGAAGCTCTTCGGCGGTCCGGTGCGTTTCATCTGCGCGGGCTCAGGCCACATCGCCGGCGTCATCAATCCGCCCTCAAGCGGCAAATACAATCACTGGACGAATGACGCCCTGCCGGATACGCCCGATGAATGGTTCGCCGGCGCCACCGACCACAAGGGCTCCTGGTGGCCCGACTGGGAAGCCTGGCTCGCGGAGAAGTCGGGCCCGATGGTCGATGCCCGCAAACCCGGCAGCGGCAAACTCAAGGTGCTGGAGGATGCGCCGGGGTCGTACGTGATGGTGAAGAGCGAGGATTGAAGGGGAGACTCGAATGTTTTTGACAACAACAGGGTGGCTAGCATTAACCGCCGCCACGCTAGTTTACCGCCTCATCAAGTTCATCGTATTCGCAGGAATTCTCTGGGGCGCATTTCAGCAGTTAACGCCATTTCCACAATACGATTCGTCACATGGCCTTGCCTCCCCTCTCGCGTATGTTTTTTCGTATTCTGCGGTCAATTGGTTTCCTCTGCTGGCGACAGTTTCATTGTTGTATATTCTGTCTTGTCGAAAATCCATTCAGTATACAGAGCAACGGGTCTCCGGATTGACCATTGGCATGGTCGCCCTTCTCGACTATTTCAAAATCGAAGTCGAAACCACCGCGACGCGAGAGCTTGCAAGAGATGGAGCCCTGAAAACCTTCTGGCGGAGCATCAGAGAGACACCGCTTAGAATCGTCCTAGGTTCGCCGAAAGATGAATATACGGCAAAGGCCGCCAGACGCGGGGCTGAGGTCAATTTTGAATCCGACCTCCGGGATTTCCTACATCGAAACTGAATCCACTTGTGAACCGATTCCAATTTTAGGTCATGTTGACAAACTTCTGCCCCAGAGGCGAGCAGCAACTATTTGAATGAAGCCGAGGTAGCTTGCGGCGGTTTTGTCATATCGTGTTGCGAAGCGGCGTGAGCATTTGAGCTTGTTGAAACACCGCTCCACCCGGTTTCTCAAAGCATATGTGATGGCATCAAACCGGATCGGGACTTTGCGATTGGCCTTGCCTGGAATGACAGGCGTTCCGCCGCGATTGGTGATTGTCGTGCGGATGTGGTCACTGTCATAGCCGCGGTCGGCCAGAAACACTTTGGCATTGGGCAGATCATCATCGACCAGAACATCAAAGCCCTTGAAATCAGAGACCTCACCGCCGGTTATCTCAGCCCTGACAGGAAGTCCGTGAGCGTTGGTAATGAGGTGGACCTTGGTCGTAAAGCCACCTTTTGAGCGGCCAAAACCCTCTTTTTGAGTCCCCCTTTTGCGCCCGCTGCCAAGTGGTGCGCCCGGATTATTGTGCTGTCGATCATCTGAACTTGTTCGGGCATGGTCCCGCTCTCATTGAGAGCCTCCAGGATCATGTCCCACAGCCCTGCCAGGGTCCACCGCCGGAACTGGCGATAGACACTGGACCACTTGCCGAACTCTTCGGGCAAATCCCGCCAAGGCGAACCAGTGCGCGCGATCCAGAACACAGCATCAAGAATACGGCGATGATCCGATGCGGGACGTCCTCCGCGACCTCGAATGGCAATCAAAAAGGGTTCGAAAAATACCCACTCGGCATCTTCCATCAACAAACGCGCCACGATAGCCTCCGCAAAAGCTATCTTGAATCAGAGTTCAGGTGATTTGGGAATCCAGTTTGTCAACAGAACCCAGCTTTCCAAAATCTGCTGCAATTCTGCCAAACGATTGGTGCAAATCAGACCAATAGACATTGGCTTCTTCGTACTTTTGGACATATCCCAGATACTTGCGAGCTTCAAAATCCTCATCTCCACCGGACTCATTCATCGCCCCATCCTTTTCTCGCGAAGTTCGATTACTCGCCCTGCTAAGCCGCCCTCGGCTCAATGCTCTTCAACTCGCGTTCAACTTCCCGCCGCCGCTCCATCAATTCGTAGTCGGACTGCAACCCCAGAAAGAAACCTTCCGACATACCGAAATAGCGCGCGAGCCGTAGGTCCGTATCCGCCGTCATCGCCCGCTTGCCGAGCACGATTTCGTTGATCCGGCGCGGCGGCACATGCACGGCGCGCGCGAGCGCATTCTGGCTGAGCCCCATCGGCTTCAGGAAGTCCTCAAGCAGAATTTCGCCTGGATGCGGATTGGGCAACAGCTTTCGTCTGGCAGCGGATGATTTCGGCATAACCATTCTTTTACCTCCCCCTTGCGGGGAGGTCGAGAAATTCGCGGCACGCGGATTTCTCGGGTGGGGGTAGCGGCCTCACCGCTCGCACCGTCCCATCCATTCTCCTCAGCGCCCCCCACCCGAAGGGCTTCGCCCTTCGACCTCCCCGCGAGGGGGAGGTGAAAGAGCAGTGCAAACCTCGCTCGACGCACCGCATCTTCCCACCCTCCCCTCGGGGAGGGTCAAACGGCGCGGCTTTGGCTTTGCCAAAGGCGTGACGTTTGGGGCGGGGGCGCGGCGGAAATCGCGAACGCAATCGCCAGCGGATGTACCGAAGACAAGAGACCCCGCCCCGAAATTTGCTTGCAAATTTCGACCCTCCCTCAAGGGGAGGGTGGGAGTAAGAAAACACCTCCCCCGCGCAACCCCCTTCGCCAAAACGCCCTCTCGGCTTTCACCCGATAACCCGCTAGGTTCCGCATCGCCGCTATCCTGCGGCCCCCGCCGGATGCCGCATCTTGAGCCTCACCGTCACTCTCGCCGTTCTCGCCTCCGCCCTGCTGCACGCAAGCTGGAACGCGCTCGTCAAGACGGGCGCCGACCGTCTCATGATGATGGGCTGGATCGCGGCGGCAACAGGCCTCGTCGCGCTGCCCTTCCTCTATGTCATGCCGGTGCCGCCCGCCGACGTCTGGAAGATCCTCGTCCTCTCCTTCGCGCTTCACGCGGGCTACAAGCTCTTCCTCGTGCAGGGCTATCGCTACGGCGATTTCGGCCAGGTCTATCCGCTCTCACGCGGCATCGCGCCCGCCATCGTCACGGTCGTCGGCATCGTCTGGCTCGGCGAAGTGCTCCCCACCGCCGCCTTCATCGGCGTCGGCCTCATCGCGCTCGGCATCGTCAGCCTCGCCTTCCGCCGCACCAATGGCGCGGGCCTCCCCAACGATCCGCGCGCGCTGGCCTACGCCTTCGGCACTTCGCTCTTCATCGCCGCCTACACGCTGAATGACGGCCTCGGCGGCCGCATCGCGGAAAGCCCACACATCTATGTCGTCTGGCTCTTCGCGGGCGACGGGCTGATCTTCTTCCTGATCGTTCTGGCGCGGCGCGGCCGCGCCTTCCTCAAGCCCCAGCGCGCGATGGCCTATGGCTTTGCGGGCGGCGTCATGTCCGTCGTCGCCTACTGGCTCGTCATCTGGGCCATGACCTTCGCGCCCCTGGGCCCCGTCGCAGCCTTACGCGAAACCAGCGTCGTATTCGCCGCACTCATCTCCGGCCTGTTGATGAAGGAAGGCCTCGGCTGGCGCGCGGTCGCCGCCGCCTGCGTCGTCGCCGCCGGCGTCATCCTGCTGAAGGTTTGACCCTAGAGATCGACGCCCAGTCCCTCGTCCGCGCCCGTCATGATATTGAGGCACTGCACCGCCTGCCCCGACGCGCCCTTGCCCAGATTGTCGAGCAGCGCCGCCAGCCGCACCTGTTTCGTCTTCTCGTTGCCAAAGACGAAAAGCTTCATCGCATTCGTGCCGTTGAGCTGCTCGGGGTCGAGCTTCGTCATCGCGGCGCTCTCCGCGAGCGGCGCGACACTCACAAAGCGCTGCCCCTCGAAATATTTCGCCAGCGTCTCGTGAACCCGCGCCACGGAAACCTCGCCCGGCAGCGCCCAGAGCTGCAGCGGCACTTCCACGATCATGCCCTGCGCATAGCGCCCGACATTCGGCGCGAAGAGCGGCGGATGCGCGAGACCCATATTCTTCTGCATTTCCGGCACATGCTTGTGCGCGAGGCCGAGCGCATAGGCCCGGAATGCCTCCAGCGTGTAGTTCGGCGCCGCCTCGTCCTCGAACTCGGCGATCATCTGCTTGCCGCCACCCGAATAGCCCGACACCGCGTTCACCGTGAGCGGCCAGTTCTCCGGCACGATGCCCGCCGCGACCAGCGGCCGCGTCAGCGCGATCGCGCCCGTCGGATAGCAGCCCGGATTGGTGATGCGCGTCGCGCCCGAAATATCCTGCCGCTGCCCCGGCGACATTTCCGGAAAGCCATAGACCCAGCCATCCGCCACGCGATGTGCCGTCGAGGCATCGATGACGCGCGTCGTCGCATTACCGATCAGCGACACCGCTTCCTTCGCCGCCTCGTCCGGCAGGCAGAGGATCACGATATCGGCCTCGTTCAGCGCTTCTTTCCGCGCGCCCGCATCCTTGCGCTTCTCCTCGCCCAGCGAAATGAAGTCGAGATCGTCGCGGCCCTCCAGCCGCGCCCGGATCTGCAACCCCGTCGTCCCCGCTTCGCCGTCGATGAAAACCTTCGTGGTCATCTCATCATCTCCAACCACCAACTCGTCATGGCCCGCTTTATGCGGGCCATCCACGTCTTTCTTTTTCTTCTTGCCAAAGACGTGGATGACCCGGACAAGCCGGGTCATGACGACAATGGGAAAGCATACAAAACAAAAAGGGCGCTCCGGTAATCCCGAAGCGCCCCTGATCGTCGCCGTAAACGCTGATCAGCGCTTCGAGAACTGGAAGCTGCGGCGGGCCTTCGCCTTGCCGTACTTCTTGCGTTCGACCACGCGGCTGTCGCGCGTGAGGAAGCCTTCCTTCTTGAGCGCGGCGCGCAGGCCGGGCTCGAAATAGGTCAGCGCCTTCGAAAGGCCGTGGCGGATTGCGCCGGCCTGACCGGACAGGCCGCCGCCCACCACCGTCGCGGTGATGTCGTACTGCTTCTCGCGCGCGGTCACGACGAGCGGCTGGTTCAGGATCATGCGCAGCACCGGACGCGCGAAATAGACTTCGAGCTCGCGGCCGTTGATCTTGACGCGGCCGGAACCCGGCTTGATCCACACGCGGGCAACGGCGTTCTTGCGCTTGCCGGTCGCATAGGCGCGGCCGAACTTGTCGAGCTTCGGCTCGGCGGGAGCGGCGGCCGCTTCCGGCGTGGCGCCCGTGCCTTCCATCGCGCCCTTCAGGTCTTCGAGCGTGGTTGTTTCGGACATGACTATGCGATCCTGACGTTCTTGCGGTTCCGGGCGGCGAAGTCGAGCTTCACCGGCTGCTGCGCCTCATGCGGATGCTCCGCACCGCCATAGATGTGCAGATGCGTCATCTGCTGGCGGCCGAGCGGTCCGCGCGGGATCATGCGCTTGACGGCGAGTTCGAGCACGCGCTCCGGGAAGCGGCCTTCGAGAATGCGCTTCGGGCTCGTTTCCTTGATGCCGCCGGGATGACCCGTGTGGCGGTAGTAGCGCTTGTCGTCGTACTTCTTGCCGGTGAGCGCGACTTTGCCCGCGTTCACGACGATGACATGGTCTCCGCAATCCATGTGGGGCGTGTAGGTGACCTTGTGCTTGCCGCGAAGGATATTCGCGACATGCGACGCAAGGCGGCCCACGACGACGCCTTCGGCATCGATCACGATCCACTTCTTTTCGATTTCGGAGGCTTTCGCGGAATAGGTCTTCATGGCGAAAATCCTGGGCGTCTGCAAATCAAAGAGGGCCGCTCTCTGCGGCCCGGTTCGGCGCTGCTTCTAGGGCGTCGCGCGCGCCCTGTCAACAGCATTGAACCGTACAGCGCCCAGAAAAACGCTTTATTCGCGGGCTTTTATCGATGGGGTATCCAGATACCCCATTTTCTAGCGCGGCGGGATCGAATAGGTACAGCTCGCATGGGCGACCGGCCCGCTCAGGCCCTCCTGGGTGAGCTCGATGGCGCCCACCGCCAGCGCCCGCCCGAGCTTCAGAAGCCGCGCCTCCGCCAGGATATCCGCCTGCGCCGGCCGCCGCATGAAGTCGATATGAAGGCTCGTGGTCACGGCAAGCCCCACCGGCCCGATA
>JAGUWA010000380.1 GCA_020062605.1 Parvibaculum sp.
GAAGCGCATCATGTCGCGCGCCTCGAGTGCGCGCCCATGCCCCGTCAGCAGCGCCGTCGTCCGGCACCAGCGCTGATGTCCGCTGGCAAGCGCCGAGCGCTTCCGGTTCGCGAAACTGTCCGCGAAGTCGAACGTCTCGCCTTGCGTCATCAGTCCATGATCGAGGGCGAGCCGCTCCGCGCCCGGGCTCAGCCGTTCGACATCGCGCCCGATCGTATAGGCGTTCGAAATGCTGCGCTTCGCCGCGACGCGCTCCACCGCCCATTCGCGCCCCACCGTTTCGAGCACGAAGGCATCGCGCGCATCCGCGACGATGAAGGAGTTGTGATATTCGAAGCGGCCCTTATGCGCGCAGTTCCCGCCTTGTCCGAATTCGCCGAGGAGCCGCGTGATGACGTCGAGCGCTTCTTGCGCGTTTCCGCCGCGTTCGAGCCCGAGCCGCAAAAGGTCCATGCCGATGAGCGAAGGCGTTGCCCCCGGCGCGATCTTCGCATGCACCGCCTCGTTGCCGATGGTGACGCCGTGCTCGTTCGCCCCCATCTCCGCGCCCCACATCCAGAAGGGCCGCGACAGCAGCACGGCATGAGTGCGGGCCGCCTGCGGGATCTCGATATAGGTGCAGCGGAGGGGCGCGCCTGCTTCATGCGCTGCGGCGGGCGAGAGATACGGATATTGCGCCTCGTTCGCCTCCCGGTCGGAATTCTTGGCGAAGAGCATCGCGCCGCTCGCCGTCGCCGCGCCCCGCGCCACCAGCGTATCGCACATGAAGTCCCCCGCTCGCCGTCCGTCTCGCCCATGCTATAATGAGCGCCGCAGCATAGACGAGGAGCCATCCGATGTCGGCCTTTGAATTCGAATTCCGCACCATCACCGGCGAGGCGCTGCCGCTCTCGCGCTTCGCAGGCAAGCCCGTTCTCATCGTCAACACGGCGAGCCAGTGCGGCTTCACGCCCCAGTATCGCGAGCTGCAAGGCCTCTGGGAGCGGTACCGCCAGCGCGGCCTTACCGTCATCGGCGTGCCGTCCAACGATTTCGGCGCGCAGGAGCCGGGCACCGAGGAAGAGATCGCCAGTTTCTGCGAGGTGAATTATTCGGTCACCTTCCCCATGACCGCCAAGCAGCAGGTCGTGGGCGCGGAGGCCCATCCCTTCTATCTCTGGGTGTCGCAGGTCGCGGGCGAGGACGCGCGGCCCCGCTGGAACTTCCACAAATATCTGATCGGGCCGGAAGGCGAGCTCGTGGCCCTCTATCCGAGCAAGGTGAGCCCGCTCGACAAGCTGCTGGTGGACGAGATCGAAAGGCTGCTCCGGTGAGCGGCTACGCGCCCATCGCCGTCGAGCTTTCGCGCTACAACCAGTGGCAGAACGAAAAACTTTTCGGTGTGCTCGCGGCGCTGCCTCGCGAGGAACTGACGCGGCCCCGCGGCATGTTCTTCGGCGACATGGCCGCGACGCTCGACCATATCCTCATGGTCGACACGCATCTCTTCGGTTACATCCAGGGCGTCGTGCCGCCGCCTTTCGATCCGAAGCGCCGCATGGAAACGGAGTTCGAAAATCTCCGCGCCGCCCGCATCGGCCTCGATGCGCGGCTGCGCCTGTCCTGCGAAAGCGCCGCGCCCGGCTGGTTCGACGAGGCGATCGTCATGCCGTCCGGCCGCCGCATGCCGCGCAGCTTCTGGTGGTCGCAACTCTTCAACCACGCCACCCATCACCGCTCGCAGGTGACCTCCGAACTCACCCATATGGGCGTCGACTACGGCAACACCGACATGCCCTACAATCCGCTGACGCAGTTTCCCGCGCCTTAGAAGTGCTTGGGTTCGTGATCGGAGCAAAGTCTCTCTTCCCACCCGCCCCTGGGGGCGGGTCGACAAAATTCGAGCGGATGCGAAGAATTTTTCGGGGCGGGGGAGGCGCATACTCATTCCCCGCCCCGAAATTTGCTTCGCTTTCGCTTCGCAAATTTCGACCCTCCCCAAAGGGGAGGGTGGGAAGAAAGGCCGATCGAAAAACGAAAAAGGCCCGGCATCTCTGCCGGGCCTTCCGCTTACGGATGAATCCGCAATCAGCTCGTGGTCAGCGGCGAGAGCCGGATTTCCACGCGCCGGTTCTGCTCGCGGCCCGCAGCCGTGTCGTTCGTCGCGATGGGCTGGCTCTCGCCCGCGCCCACGATGTAGAAGCGCCGTGCGTCGAGCCCCTGGGCCATCAGATAATTCGCAACGCTGCTTGCGCGCTTCTGCGACAGTTCGAGATTGTACTGGTCCGAACCCGTCGAGTCCGTATGTCCCGTCACGTCGATCAGCGTCTGGTTATATTCCTTCAGCACGATCGCAACCGAGTTCAGCACTTCATAGAAACGGGCATTGATGTCCGACGAATCCGTCGCGAAGGTCACATTGCCCGGCATGTTGAGAATGATGTCGTTGCCGACGCGCGTCACGCTGACGCCCGACGCCCTGAGCCGCTGCGTGAGTTCGGCTTCCTGCTTGTCCATGTAGTAGCCGACGCCGCCGC
>JAGUWA010000405.1 GCA_020062605.1 Parvibaculum sp.
CGCCGCGCGAACCCGCAGCACCCGCAGGTTCCGGCACCGCTTCAACGGCGGGAGCCGCGACACGCGCCGCCATCATTTCGTCGGTCGATTTGGTGAGAAGCCAGCCGCCATAGGCGCCGGCTATGACGACGCAAGCAACGATGAGCGCCGTGCCCTTCGGCAGGCGGCGTTCGTCGGACGCATCGGGGAACCGGGGATCGGATGCCGCTTCCATCTCGGCACGGTCAAGCTCGGCCTTGTAGCGCTCGACGACGTGGCGGCTGTCGAGGCCGAGATATTCCGCATAGGAACGAACGAAGCCGACGGCATAGGCCCGGGCGGGAAGCGCCTCGTAGCGGCTTTCCTCCAGCGCTTCCAGAAGGTCGCGACGGATGCAGAGCGCCTGGGCGATGGTGCGGATGTCCTCGCTCCGGCGCAGGCGCGCGGCACGCAGATCGGCTCCAACCGATTCAGCCTCGACCGGAACTTCGTTTGTGATGTCGCGCAGATGCAACCGGCGGCGCGGCTCCGACCTGTCGTCCCCGGTCGGCAGCATTGTTACTTTGGTCATTTCTCCGGGCTCTTCCCGAGCTGAGCCATCTCAATCCGCATATCCGGCGTCATCCGACCCCACGAATTGCCATGGACGTTTCAAAACGCGACAGCCGCACCCCGCGAACGGCCTCCGCATAGCGCCCAAACGTAATTGAGAACTAAGAATAGACCAAAAATGTTGACAAACTGCAACCGGAGTTTCGTCCAACTCCGCTATTACTCTCGCCTTTTTGCCGCGCGGCACCAGGCTGCCCCCGAACCGGGGCAACATCGGAAAATCGCTAGACGGAAATCCCGTGATCCTCGGCAAAGCGCGCGAGATGTGCGCGAACGCTCCGGTCCGGAAGACCGTAGAGCCCCTCCATGAAGGCTTCGAGCCTGGCCACATCGAGGGACCGGACCATCATCTTGACCGGGCCGATGGCGGCCGGGGACATGGAAATCCGGCGAAGCCCGAGCCCCACAAGTGCCATCGCCTCGAGCGGCTTGCCCGACATCTCGCCGCAGAGCGTGAGCGGCGTTTCATGCTCGCGGCACTTTGCCGTGATGTGGCGCAGGAAGCTCAGGACCGCCGGGCTCAGGAGATCGTAGCGCGTGGCGACGCGGGGATTGCCGCGGTCGCTCGCGAAGAGGAACTGCATGAGATCGTTGGACCCGATGGAGACGAAGTCGACCAGGGGCAGCAGCGTGTCGAGCTGCCAGGCAAGCGAGGGCACTTCGAGCATGGTGCCGATTTCGAGCGAGGCAGGCTTTTCCTTGCCGAACTTGTCGAGCCGCGCGATCTCCTTGTCGACAAGCGCACGGGCGCGCTTGTATTCGGCCACCTCCGCAATCATCGGGAACATGATCCTGAGCGACCGGCCCGCCGCCGCCGTGAGAAGCGCACGCACCTGGTGGCGAAGCAGCGCCGGACGGTCGAGGCTGATGCGGATGGCGCGCCAGCCGAGCGCCGGGTTCTCCTCCTTGATGGAGGCGGCAAGATTCATGTAGGGCAGCATCTTGTCGCCGCCGATATCGAGCGTGCGGAAGACGGCCGGCCTGTCGCCCGCCGCGTCGAGCACGGCGCGGTAGAGATCGATCTGATCGCGGAGCGACGGCAGGGTCGACGCGATCATGAACTGAAGTTCGGTGCGGAAAAGGCCGATGCCCTCGGCACCCGATTCCTCCAGATGCGGCAGATCGACCTGCAGCCCGGCATTGACGTAGAGATCGATTTTCGTGCCGTCGAGCGTGACCGCCGGCTCGTCGCGGATCTCCTTGTACTGCTCCTGCTTGCGGGCGCGGAAGCGCGCCTTCTCCGAATAGGAGGAGATGATTTCCTGCGACGGCCTGAGATAGACCTCGCCGGTATCGCCGTCGACGATGATCGCATCGCCCGGCTCGACATGTTCGAGGATGTCCTCGGCGCGGCCGACGGTCGCAATGCCGAAGGCGCGAGCGACGATCGAGACATGCGCGTTGGGCGCGCCTTCCTCGAGCACGAGGCCCCTCAGCCGGTCCTTGTCGTAGTCGAGAAGCTCGGCGGGGCCCATGTTGCGCGCAATGATGATCGCGTCGTTCGGCAGGTTCGCCGAGAGCGAGGCGAGCGTGACGCCGGTGAGCTGGCGAAGCAGCCGGTTCGCAAGATCGTCGAAATCGTGCAGCCGGTCGCGGATATAGGGGTCGGCCGCCCGCTGGAGCCGTGCGCGCGTATCGTTCTGCACGCGCTCGACGGCCGCTTCCGCGGTCAAGCCCGTCTTCACCGCTTCGAGCATGCGCTGCAGCCAGCCGCGATCGTTCGCGAACATGCGATAGGCCTGCAGCACCTCGCGGTGCTCGCCCGCATGGGAGAGGTCTTCCGTCTCCAGCATGTCATCGATCGAACCGCGCAGCGCATAGACCGCCTGTTCGAGGCGCTTGAGTTCGAGTTCGGTATCCTCCGCGATGAGCTTCGTCACATGGACGCGCGGCTCATGCAGCACGGCATGGCCGAGCGCGATGCCTTCGGCGAAGGAACTGCCGGCGATATGGAAAGGGCGCTGCCGCGTGAGGTCGGGCTCGTCGGGCTCGGCGCCGATGAGATCGGCGGCGGCGACGACTTCGGCGAGCACCATGGCGACCGTCTGCAGCGCCTCGACTTCCTCTTCAGTGTAGTGCCGCTTGGTGCGGTTCTGCACGACGAGGACGCCGACCACCTTGCCGCTCCTGAGAACCGGCACGCCCATCAGCGACTTGTAGATTTCTTCGCCCGTTTCCGGCCTGTAGGCGAAGCCCGGATGGGATTGCGCATCGGCGAGATTGAGCGGACGGGCATGGGCGGCGATGTCGCCGACAAGGCCCTCGCCGACGCGCAGCCGCGTCGCATGGACGGCCGAGGGCTTCAGACCTTCCGTGGCGAAGAGTTCGAGCTCCCGCGCGCCGTTCACGAGATAGACCGAGCACACCTCCGCCACCATGTTGGCGGCGATGAGCACGACGATCTTGTCGAGGCGTTTCTGCGCGCTCTCCGGCTCCGCCATGACCTCGCGCAGCCGGCGCAGCAGAATGCGCGGACCGCCGACGGAGCCCGGCATCAGCTTGGATCCCGTTTGCTGCGGAACTGGAGGCGATGGAGGTTCAAGGGCGACCCCCGCTTACTCGGCGTCGAGACCGTAAGCCGTGTGCAGCGCGCGCACGGCAAGCTCGGTATAATCCGCGGCGATCAGCACGCTGACCTTGATCTCGGAGGTGGTGATCGCGAGGATGTTGATGCCCTTCTCGGCCAGCGTCTTGAACATGGTCTGCGCGACGCCCGCATGGCTGCGCATGCCGATGCCGATGACCGACACCTTGACGACATTCGTGTCGGTCTTGACTTCCTTGCAGCCGATCTCGGCCTGCGCCTTGCGGATCACGTCCTCGGCCCGCGGAAGCTCGGCCTGCGGCACGGTGAAGGTCATGTCCGTGCTCTTGCCGTCGTCCGACACGTTCTGGATGATCATGTCCACGTTGATCGAATTGTCGGCGAGCGGGCCGAAAATGCGCGCGGCGACGCCCGGCTTGTCCTCGACCTTTACAAGCGTCACCTTCGCCTCGTCCTTGGAATAGGCGATGCCGCTCACGACCTGCTGTTCCACGATTTCATCCTCGTCGCAAACAAGAGTACCGGGGCCATTGCTGCCCGCGCCATAGGCACTGTGCGGGGCGTCGGGCGCGTCGAAGCTCGAGCGGACCTGCAGGCGCACCCGATGAACCATGGCGAGTTCGACGGAACGGGTCTGGAGAACCTTGGCGCCGAGAGACGCCATTTCCAGCATCTCTTCATAGCTGATCTTATCAAGCTTTCGGGCCTTCGCAACGATGCGCGGGTCCGTCGTATAGACGCCGTCGACATCGGTATAGATGTCGCAGATATCGGCCTTGATCGCGGCGGCAACCGCGACCGCGCTTGTGTCGGAACCGCCGCGGCCGAGCGTCGTGATTCTGTTGTCGGGGCCGAGGCCCTGGAAACCCGCGATGACCGCGACCTGGCCCTGCTGGAGCCTGGCGATAAGTTCGCTGCCGTCGATCTCGAGAATGCGGGCGGCACCATGCGCGCTGTCGGTGCGAATCGGTATCTGCCAGCCGAGCCAGGAGCGGGCCGGGATGCCGATGCGCTGCAGCTCGATGGAGAGCAGCGACACCGTGATCTGCTCGCCACTCGCGACGATCGTGTCGTATTCGCGCGCATCGTGGAGCGGCGCGGTCTCGCGTGCCCATTGCACGAGCTGGTTCGTGGTCCCCGCCATGGCGGAAACGACGACCGCGACCTCATGGCCCGCGTCGATCTCGCGCTTCACATGTTGCGCAACATTGCGGATACGCCCGATGTCGGCCACCGAGGTTCCGCCGAATTTCATGACCAGTCTGGCCATCGTCTCTTCCACCATCCTGTCGCCGGCCGAAAGGCCGAGGAAACCGGCGCGCTGGACCAGACCGGGCCAGACCTATTATATGGCGCCCTATATCATGACCCCGTGAAAGGTGAACCCGCGCCGCCGGGCGCGGCCATACATACAGGCCCCCGGGCAGAGCCGCAACCGGCGGTTGAGGCCGCCCAAACCCTTACTGACGCTGGGGAAAGCTCACATAATGGCCGACATGAAACAGGGCGCCGCGGAAAGCGTCTCCAGCATCGACCCGGAGGAAGTCGCCCGTTTCTCGGCCATGGCCGCCGAATGGTGGGACCCGGCGGGCAAGTTCCGCCCGCTCCACAAATTCAATCCGGTACGGCTCGGCTATATCCGCGAGCGCACGGTCGCCCATTTCGGCCTCGATCCGGCGTCCATCCGCCCCTTCGAGGGCCTGCGCTTCCTCGACATCGGCTGCGGCGGCGGGCTCCTGTCGGAACCCATGGCCCGGCTCGGCGCGCAGATGGTGAGCGCGGATGCCTCGGAGAAGAACATCGCGACGGCGCGCGTCCATGCCGCCGAACAGGGCCTCGACATCGACTATCGCTGCACGACGGCCGAGGCACTGGCGGCGGCGGGCGAAACCTTCGACGTCATCCTCAACATGGAGGTGATCGAGCATGTCGCCGACCCGATGCGCTTCCTCGCCGATTGCGCAACCATGCTGAAGCCGGGCGGCCTCATGTTCGTCGCCACGCTCAACCGCACGATGAAGGCGCATGCTTTCGCCATTATCGGCGCGGAATATGTGCTCGGCTGGTTGCCGCGCGGCACGCATGACTGGAAGAAGTTCATCACGACGAACGAAATGGAGGCGGGCATCGCGCAGGCAGGGCTCCGCCTCAAGGAACTGACCGGCGTGAGCTACAATCCACTCGCCGATACATGGTCGCTCGGGCGCGACACGGATGTGAACTACATGGCGCTGGCCGAGCGGCCGGCGCAATAGGGAAGACGCGAAGGGGCACATGAAAAACTGGATGGGGATTTGCGCGGCGGGCTTCGTGCTTGCCGCGCTGGGCGGCTGCGGCGAGAGCGGCGATGCGGCAAAGCCGGTGACGCTGAGCCCGGCGCGGACGGAACTTTATGCCGCAAGCTGCAAGACCTGCCATGAGGACCCCGCGACCGGCGCGCCGCAAACGCATGACACGCTGGCCTGGACGCCCCGCCTTGCGAAAGGCGAAGACGTGCTTCTCGACAATATCGTGAACGGCTTCAACGGCATGCCGCCGCTCGGCCAATGCATCGAATGCGATGCGGAGGATTTTCTCGCGCTGACGCGTTTCATGGCCGCGCCTTCGGCTGCGAACGCAAACGAGGAACCGGAAGGGGAAACGCCATGATGATGTCGCGCCGCCGCCTGCTGCGATATGCGGCTTCCGCCTCCGCGCTGGCCGCGACGGGCGCAATCCCGAACGCGATCACCGAGGCTTTCGCGGATGAAGGCGCAGCAAAGCGCGTCATCCCCTGGAAGAACTGGTCCGGCGGGCAGAGCTGCACGCCGTCGGTCCGGGTGGCACCCGCAAACGAGGCGGAGCTTGCCGGTATCGTCCGCGCGAGCGCGACCCCGATCCGTGCGGTGGGCGCAGGACACTCCTTCTCCGGCCTCGTGCCGACGGAGGGAACCCTCCTCTCGCTCGACCGCATGAGCGGGCTTGTCAGC
>JAGUWA010000345.1 GCA_020062605.1 Parvibaculum sp.
GCTTCGCCGCCACCGCCGCCGACGAACCGCCCGACGAACCGCCCGGCACGAGCTTCGCGTCCGAGCCCTTCCGCCGCCACGGATTCACCGCCGGGCCGTAGAAACTCGTCTCGTTCGACGATCCCATGGCAAACTCGTCATTATTGAGCTTGCCCAGCATCACCGCGCCGTCGCGCCACAGGTTCGCCGTCACCGTCGACTCGTAAGGCGGATGGAAGCCGTCGAGAATGTGGCTGCAAGCGGTCGTCAGCACGTCCTTCGTGCAGAACAGATCCTTGATGCCCAGCGGAATGCCTTCCAGCGCCCCGCCCTCGCCCCTGGCGAGCTTCGCATCGGAGGCCTTGGCCATCTCGAGCGCCTTCTCCGCCGTCGGCGTCACATAGGCATTGAGCGCGGAGGCAGCCTCCATCTCGCCGAGATAGGCGCCGGTCAGCTCCGTGGAGGTGATCTCTTTCTTCTTCAGCGCGTCGCGGGCGGCGGCAAGCGTCAGTTTGGTCAGGTCGCTCATCGTTTACTCCACCACCTTCGGCACCACATAGAAGCCGTCTTCCGCGCCGGGTGCGTTTCGCGTCACTTCCTTCTGGAGGTTCTCCACCTTCACGACGTCGTCGCGCATCTTCATGGCCACCGCCACGGCGCTCGTCATGGGCTCCACCTCGGCGGTTTCCACCTCGCCGAGCTGCTCCACCCAGTCGAGGATGCCGTTGAGTTCCTTGGCCAGCGCCTCCAGCTCATCGTCCCGCACGGCAATCCGCGCAAGCCGGGCGATGTGCCGGACCGTTTTCTGATCGACCGACATAGGTCCGCCTTTGTTGGTGTTCGGAAAGGGCCAGCGCTGCCTCGGAACCTTCGCCCCGGCTGCACACCCCTTGCTCGTTGAATCGCGACGGAACATAACAAGCGGGGGGCCCGCGCCGCAACGCCGCCCGTACAATATATATGAGGGCCCCGATTGCGCCCGTTCCGGCCTCCCTCTATGGTCCGCCGCGCCGGACATTTCATAAAGGTAACAAGCACTTGAGCGCCAATGTGAAGCCTCTTGAGGAACTTGAGGAAGGCTTGCCCCGTCATGCTCGCCTGATGGGCGTCGATCTGGGGACCAAAACCATCGGCCTCGCCCTCTCCGATGTCTCGCGCTCCATAGCGAGCCCCCTCGAAACCATCAAGCGGACGAAGTTCACCGCCGATGCCGAACGCCTCATCGCGCTGGCGAAGCAACATGACGCCGCCGCCCTCGTCTTCGGCCTGCCGCTCAACATGGACGGCACCGAGGGACCGCGCTGCCAGTCCACCCGCGCCTTCGTCCGCAACCTCGAAAAGCTGACCGGTCTTCCTGTCGTCTTCTGGGACGAACGCATGTCCACCCAGGCCGTCACCCGCACCCTGCTCGACGCCGACGCCAGCCGCGCGCGCCGCGCCGAGCTCGTGGACAAGATGGCCGCCTCCTACATCCTGCAAGGCGCCCTCGACCGCCTGCGCAGGCTCTGACATCACCCGCAACGAGAAGAGCGAACCATGCTCCCCATCCTGAATGCCCTCGTCCCCGTCTTCCTCGTCATCGCGCTCGGTTTCGTCATCAAGCGGATGAATTTTCTGGACGACGGCATATGGGCGCCGCTCGACCGCCTCACCTACTACGTCTTCTTTCCCGCCCTCCTCCTCCATACGCTTGCGACCGCCAACCTCGCCGATTACGACATCTGGCCCATGGCCTCCGCGCTCGGCGCGGGCCTCTTCTCCATGGTCGCGATCCTGATGATCCTGAAGGCGGTGCTGCCGCTCACCGGCCCGCAATTCTCCTCCGTCTTCCAGGGCGCCGCGCGCTGGAACGGCTTCGTCGCGCTCGCCGCCATCGGTTCGATCTTCGGTCCCGAAGGCGTGACGCTCGCCGCCGTTTCCTTCGCCGTCCTCGTGCCGACGGTGAACGTGCTCTCTGTGCTGATCCTCACGCGCTATGCGGGCGACACGCCGGCCGGCATGGGAACGGTGCTGCGCCTTCTCTCGAAGAACCCGCTCATTCTCGCCTGCGCGGCGGGCATCGCGCTGAACGTCTCGGGGATTGGACTGCCCGGCCCCCTCGCGCCGACCTTCAAGATTCTCGGTGCCGCCGCGCTGACCATCGGCCTCATCGCCATCGGCGCGGGGCTCCAGCCGAAACACGCGCTCGAAACCGGCTGGATCGTCGCGCTCACAAGCGGACTGAAACTTCTGGTGATGCCCGCGCTCATGGCGGGCTGGTGCATCGTCTTCGGCGTCACCGGCCTCCCCGCCGCCGTCGTCCTGCTCTGCGGCGCGGTGCCTGGCGCAACCTCGTCCTACATCCTCGCCCGCCAGCTCGGCGGCGACGCAACCCTGATGGCAAGCCTCATCACCGGCTCCACCATCCTCGCGGCGATCACCATGCCGGTCATGTTGTGGGTTCTGGGGTAGTTCACTCTCCACCCAATACCGTCATGGCCCGGCTTGTCCGGGCCATCCACGTCTTCCTTCATCGTCATTGCGAGCGGAGCGAAGCAATCCATGGGCTGCAAACTCCGCACTGGATTGCCCCGTCGCCAAAGCTTTTTCAATGACGGATGAAATCAAGCCGCCACCCGCGCCCGCTCCACAATCGCTCGCACATCCGCCCCAACCGGCAGCGTCCCATAGACGTCGCCCCAGTCGCGCCCGAGCCGCGTCTGGCAATAGGCATCCGATACGAACGAAGGCGCGTGCTGCAACAGGATCGCACCAGCGGCCACCTTCGCCATCTGCTCCACGATCTGCCGCGAGCGCGCTTCGAGCGAGCCCATATCCGTGAAAGCATCCTTCAGCGCGTCCAGCGCGCCGTCATAAGCCGCGCTCGCGCCGCGCGCCTTGTCGAGTTCCGCGAACACCACGTCGAGCGCCTGCGGCTCCCGCGCCAGCGCGCGCAGCACGTCGAGGCACATGACATTGCCCGATCCTTCCCAGATCGCGTTCACCGGCATCTCGCGATAGATGCGCCCCGCGATCCCTTCTTCCACATAGCCATTTCCGCCGAGGCATTCCATCGCCTCATAGGCGAGGTTCGGCGCGCGCTTGCACACCCAGTATTTCGCCACCGGCGTCATGATGCGCCGGAAGGCCGCCTCCGCCTCGTCCTCATGCGCGCGGTCGAACGAGCGCGCCACGCGGAACGACAGCGCCGTCGCCGCCTCCGTTTCGAGCGCCAGGTCCGCCAGCACATTCGTCATCAGCGGCTGGTCGATCAGCTTCTTCTGGAACACGGTGCGATAGGAGCAATGATGCACGGCCTGTGAAACCGCCTGACGCATCATCCCCGCCGTCGCCACCGCGCAGTCGAGCCGCGTATAGGTCGCCATCTCGATGATGTTGCGCACGCCGCGCCCTTCCTCGCCGATCAGCCA
>JAGUWA010000406.1 GCA_020062605.1 Parvibaculum sp.
CTCGTGCAGCAGACGGGCCGCGCCGACCTCGCCGTCGAGACCGGCCAGGCCTCGGGCTCGCTTGTCGTGGAAGCAAAACACGTGACCAAGGTCTGGCCACAGCCGGACGGTTCCGAGCGTGTCGCTATCCGCGATTTTTCGACGCGGATCATGCGCGGCGACAAGATCGGCGTGATCGGTCCCAACGGCGCCGGCAAGACCACGCTCCTCCGAATCCTGACTGGCGCGCTCGCACCCGATAGCGGCACCGTCCGCCTCGGTACCAACCTCACACCCGTCTATGTCGACCAGTCGCGCAGCTCGCTCGATCCGGAGGCGACGCTGTGGGACACGCTCTGCGAAGGCGGCGGCGACCAGGTGATCGTGCGCGGACGCCCGCGGCACGTCGTTTCCTATCTTCGCGATTTCCTTTTTCGCGAGTCGCAGGCACGCCAGCCCGTGAAGGCGCTTTCGGGCGGAGAGCAATGCCGCCTTCTGCTTGCCCGCGCGCTCGCGAAGCCATCCAACCTCCTCATCCTCGACGAACCGACCAACGATCTCGACATGGATACGCTCGATCTCCTCCAGGAAGTCGTGTCGGACTATGACGGCACCGTTCTTCTCGTCAGCCATGACCGCGACTTCCTCGACCGCATCGTCACCTCTGTCATCGCCCTCGAAGGCGACGGAAGAGCGCAGGAATATCCAGGCGGCTATTCGGATTATCTGCGTCAGAAGAAGGCGGCGTCGGGAAGCCCAGCCTCGGCGAAAAGCTCCAGCCCGGCGCCGAAACTTGAGCGCGCAAAGGCGCCGACGAAGCTCGGCTACAAGGATCAGCGCGCACTGGAGGAGCTGCAGTCGCGCATGCCCGAACTTGAAAAAGAGATCGCCGCGCTTGAAGCGGCGCTTGCCGATCCGGATCTCTATGCCCGCGATCCCGACGGGTTCCACAAGACGAGTGAGCGCCACGACGCGCTCAAGGCGGAACTCGAAAAATCGGAGGAACGCTGGCTGGAACTCGAGATGAAACGCGAGGAACTTGCGGGAAATTGAGGGTGTGCGCCCGGTTTCCGGCGGCAGATTAACTAAGCGCCTATAATCCCTTTGACTGTTCCAATTTCAGACGATTGGATGGTGTATGTACCGATTCGCGCAGGGGTGGGCGGGCAGGTACGCCGCAGCAACCCGGAGCCCGGGCGGGGCTCCATTAGGGGGAAATCGTTGAAGCTGGCCCTGAAGCTGGTAGCGGTTGTCGTTGTCGCGCTGCTTGTCGGCGCGGGCTCCGCGCTGCTTTTCGTTCGAGGGTCGGGCCTGGGCGGAACGGTTTCCGTTGGCCCCTGGCAGACGAGCCTCGCCATCGGCAGCTCGGAAGCCGATCCCTACACAAGGGCGCGCGTCGCCATTGCCGGCCTCCTCGCCCTCAATCGCAGCGAAACGATCTATTTCACCGCCGCGCAGGACGATGCGGGCGACGCGTTGCGTTCCGGCTGCATTTACAAGGTGGCGGGAACCGACCCGCCTGCGCGCTGGTGGAGCGTGACGCTTTACGGCGCGGACCACTACCTCGTTGCCAACGACGAGAACCGCTACTCCTATGGCGGCGCCACGGTCGCGCGCGAAACAGATGAAAGTTTCGTCATCACCGTCGGCCCGCAGGAAACGGAAGGGAACTGGATTCCCACCGGCGGCCAAGCGGATGACACATTTTCTCTTACTCTCCGGCTCTACAATCCGGACCCCGAAGCCGTGAGCAATCCCGCCGGGATCGCGCTCCCACACATCGTCAAGGAGGCATGTCCGTCATGAAAACCTGGCCAATGTGGGTCGCGGGCACGATCGCTCTCGCGGCCGCGTTTCACATCCTCACCGTGTTCGGTCTGCCTTATGGCATCATGGACCGGGCCATGGCAGGCATCGTCGCGGAAGCGGGTGGCGTCAACAAGCCCGTCTATCCGGCGAGCGCCACGGCCGCCTCGCGGGGCATCGTGCGGCCGAGCCCCGATCTCCTCTACACGGCCTGCGCCTACGACGTCAGTGAGCGGCCGGTGAAGCTCACATCGCCCGTGCCCGATACCTACTGGTCGCTTTCGACCTTCGCCTCCAACACCGACAACTTCTTCGTGGTGAACGACCGCCAGGTGAAGACCGACCGGATCGAAATTATCCTGGCGGCCAGCGAAAGCACCGCCACGGAAGAGGGCATTCCGGTCATCGTTGCACCGAGCAGCAAGGGCATTGTCCTCTTTCGTTCGCTCGTGCCCTCGGAGGACCTCCGTGCCGAGATCGACGCCAAACGCCGCCAGTCGAATTGCAAGCCGCTCTGAGGCCCCCGCGCACGCAGTAGCCCGAGGGCCTGCGCGCTGATACCATCGCCCCGATTTCGCGTGGACCGCGCCAATCCGGGGGACACTTCCATGAACCGCAATATCATTCTCGGCCTGATCGGCGCGGCCGTCGCCGTTGCCATCGCCATCGTGCTCGTCGTCCAGCCGGGCCGCGAGGCGGAAAGCGATCTCGTCCGTGTCACCTTCGCTACCGACTGGAAGGCGCAGGCCGAACATGGCGGCTTCTACCAGGCGCTCGCCAACGGCTACTACGAAGAAGCAGGGCTCGACGTCGAAATCCTGCAGGGCGGACCCGGCGTCAACGTTGCGCAGCTTCTCGCCGCGCATTCGGTCGATTTCGGCCTCGGTTCCAACAGCTTCGTGCCGCTCAACATGGCAGCGGCGGATGCGGGCGCGAAGGCCGTCATGGCCTCCTTCCAGAAGGATCCGCAGGTCTTCATCACGCATCCGCGCGAGGACGTAAAATCCATTGCCGACATGAAGGGCAAGCCCATCATGGTCTCGGACGCGACGGTGAGCGCCTTCTGGCAGTGGCTGAAATCGAAATACGGTTTCGACGACACGCAGATCCGCAAATACACGTTCAACCTTGCGCCCTTCCTCACCGACGAGAAAGCGATCCAGCAGGGTTATCTCTCTTCCGAGCCCTACATGATCCGCCAGCAAGGCGTGGAACCGCAGGTGTTCCTGCTCTCCGACTACGGCTATCCGGGCTATGCCGCCTTCATCCTCGTTAGCGACCGGATGATCGCGGAGCGGCCGGAGGTCGTTCAGGCCTTCGTCGATGCGAGCATCAAGGGCTGGGTCTCCTACATCTATGGCGATCCCTCGCCAGCGAACGAACTCATCAAGCGCGACAATCCGGAAATGACGGACGATGTCATCGCGAACGCGATCCGGCTGATGAGGGAAAACGGTATCGTCGATTCAGGCGAGACGCTCGAACTCGGCGTCGGCGCGATGACGAACGAGCGCTGGCAGAAATTCTACGACGAAATGGCGCTGGCGGGCGTCTATGACGGCAGCGTGAGCGTCCACAGCGCCTATACGCTCGAATTCGTGAACCAGGGCATCGGCCTCGACCTCAAGAAAGAACTCACGGGCGAATGACGGAACCTGCGCCCCTCATCGACCTTGCCGGCATCGGCAAGACCTATGGGAGCGGCACGGTCGCGCTCGCAGGCGTCGATGCGACGATCCGCGAGGGCGGGTTCGTTTCGCTTGTGGGGCCGTCGGGCTGCGGCAAGAGCACGTTGCTGCGCATTGTCGCCGGGCTCATCGCGCCGGATAAAGGCGGACTTTCATGGCCTGCCTCGGGCACGCGGCCTTCCGACATCGGCTTCGTTTTCCAGGACGCAACGCTCATGCCCTGGGCCCGCGTGGCGGAGAATGTTTGGCTGCCGCTGAAACTCAAAGGTATCGCGAAGGAGGAGGCGATGCCGCGCGTCCGTGAGGCTCTCGCGCGTGTCGGCCTTTCCGATTTCGCCGATGCCTTCCCGCGCGAGCTTTCGGGCGGCATGAAGATGCGCGTGTCGATTGCGCGCGCGCTCGTCACCGAGCCGCCGGTCCTGCTGATGGACGAACCCTTCGCGGCGCTGGACGAGTTCACGCGCGAGAAGCTCGACGACGACCTCATCGCGCTCTGGCAAGATCAGCGCTTCACGACGGTCTTCGTCACGCACAGCATCTACGAATCCGTCTATCTGTCGGAGCGCGTGCTCGTGATGGGTGCGCGGCCGGGGCGCATCCTTGCCGATATCGCCATCGACGCACCGTTCCCGCGTGGCCGCGCCTTCCGCGAATCTCAGGCCTATGTCGAAACCTGCGCGAAGGTAAGCGCGGCGTTGCGCGAAGGAGCGGCCATATGAATTCGCGCTTCGCCCGCATTCTCGTGCCGCTTCTCGTCGGCATCGCCTTCCTCGCACTCTGGGAAGGACTGGTGCGCGCGAGCGGCGTCAAACCCTTCGTGCTCCCCGCCCCCACCGTCATCGCCGGCAGCCTCATCCAGAATTTCGGTTCGCTCATGGCCTCGCTCTGGGTGACGTTTCGCGTAACGCTCGCGGCCTTCCTGCTCGCCGTCGTCGGCGGTGTCGGCCTCGCCATCGTCTTCTCCCAGAACCGCCTCATCGAAACGGCACTCTTTCCCTACGCCGTCGCCCTGCAGGTGACGCCCGTCGTTTCCATCGCACCGCTCATCATCATCTGGGTCGGCTATGACCGGGTCGAGATTGCGGTGCTGATTCTCGCCTGGATCGTCGCCTTCTTTCCGATACTCTCGAACACGACGCTGGGCTTGCGCTCCGCCGACCACAATCTCCGCGACCTCTTCCGGCTCTACGGGGCGAGCCGCCGGCAGGTGCTGACCGAGCTGCAGCTTCCTTCCGCGCTCCCCTACATTCTCGCCGGCATGAAGATTTCGGGCGGTCTTGCGCTCATCGGCGCGGTCGTCGCCGAGTTCGTGGCGGGCTCCGGCGCCGCGACGGGTCTGGCCTGGCGGATCGTCGAAGCGGGCAACCGGCTCGACATTCCGCGCATGTTCGCTGCCCTCTTTCTGCTATCCACACTCGGGATCTGCATTTTCTTTGCGCTGACCCTGCTGGAACGGCGGCTTCTCCGGCACTGGCACGAGAGCGCGGTGCGGCGGGAAGTCTGACGGTTACCGCAGAAATCTGCGCTTTTTTGCTTTGCACACTTATTTTTCGATAATTATATCGTTCTACACAACTATTGACGATCTTTCTGAAAAAACCCATCTTATCTGGCAAATAGCTCGGCTGACTTTCGGCGGGCGGCCCGCTCGCTTTACCCGGAAAAGGGCTGTATGACCGGGCTTATTACGTAACTCGAGGACATCCACATGGCGCAGCACACCCGCAAGGGCGCCCAGTTTCAGGCTCTCACGGCAAACCGGCTGAGTGACGGCATCGTCGTCTACTTCACGGCGGATGGCCGCTGGTCGGAATCGCTGCAGGACGCGGACGTTGCGGAAGGCATGGACGCGGCGGACGCCCTGCTCGCCCGGGCGACGCCCTCGGTCGACCGGAATGAGGTCGTGGAGCCCTATCTTTTCGAGGTTTCGCGCGAGGATGAGGGCATCCGTGCCGTCAGCGTGCGCGAGATCATCCGGCAGGCGGGGCCGACCGTGCGGCGCGACCTCGGCAAGCAGGCGGAACTGGCCAGCGTTCACAGCTGAGTTCAGCGGACGCCGGAAACAGGTAAAGGCAAGAGTCATGTATCGCTACGACGAATTCGACCAGCAGCTCGTCAACGAGCGTGTCGCGCAATTTCGCGGACAGGTCGGCCGCCGGCTTTCCGGCGAACTCACCGAAGATGAGTTCAAGCCGCTCAGGCTGATGAACGGCGTTTATCTGCAGCTTCACGCCTACATGCTCCGCATTGCCATTCCCTATGGCACGCTGTCGTCGCGGCAGCTCCGCATGCTCGCCCATATCGGCCGCAAGTACGACCGCGGCTATGGCCACTTCACGACGCGCCAGAACCTGCAGTTCAACTGGCCTGCGCTGAAGGACGTTCCCGCCATTCTGGACGACCTTGCCTCGGTCGAGATGCACTGCATCCAGACCTCCGGCAATTGCATTCGCAACGTGACGTCCGATCAATATGCGGGCGCGGCGAAGAACGAGATCGAAGACCCGCGCATCGTCTCGGAAATCATCCGGCAGTGGTCCACCTTCCACCCGGAATTCTCGTTCCTGCCCCGCAAGTTCAAGATTGCCGTCTCGGGCACGCCGGATGATCGCGCCGCGATCCGCGTGCACGATATCGGCATCCAGATCGTGCAGAACGGCAAGGGCGAGATCGGCTACGAAATCTACGTGGGCGGCGGGCTTGGCCGCACGCCGATGATCGGCAAGAAGATCGCCGGCTTCGTGCCGAAGGAAGACCTGCTCGCCTATCTCGAGGCGGTCATGCGCGTCTACAACATGTATGGACGCCGCGACAATATCTACAAGGCGCGCATCAAGATCCTCGTGCA
>JAGUWA010000214.1 GCA_020062605.1 Parvibaculum sp.
AGCAGCAGCGCGTCGCCATCGCCCGCGCGCTGGCGAACCGTCCCCATGTTCTCCTCGCCGACGAGCCGACCGGCAACCTCGACCCGAAGACCGCGCGCATGGTCTTCGCCGAGCTCCTGAACATCTGCCGTTCGGAAGGCGTCGCCGCTGTCATCGCGACCCACAATCTCGACCTCGCCAGCCACATGGATCGCGTCGTCCTCCTCCACGAGGGCAAGCTCCACGAAGGCAGCGACATCGCCGCCGAGTATCAGAGCCTGTAGGCAAGGACGTCCGGCGCTCTTTCAGCCTCTCCATCCAGACAACCCTCCCCCTGTGGGAGGGTCTAAAAATCCGTCAGGATTTTTAGGGGAGGGGGCTCCGCTATCGGCACCCCATCGCCGCTTGACACAAAGGAACAAACAGGCAACATTCTCAATCGGAACATTTGATGAACAAGGGAGAAGGCAATGCGCGGACTGATGAAAGCGGTAAGCAATTCGGGCAATGGCTGGGTGCAGGACGTCGCGGCGCTCATCTCCGTCGGCGCCTTCGTCTATGTCGCCTCCACCTGGGTCTCGATCGCCGAAGCCCTGGTGGGTTGATCCCTTACCCGATCCTCGCTTTCGCTCGGATCACCCTCTCCCCGGAGGGGAGAGGGAAGGGGCCCATTGACGCGGCTCGCCCGCGGCGATGGGAAGGGTGAGGGGGCGCTGAGCGCTCGGCTTTTCCACAACTTTGATCCGTGTGGACGCCCTGCGGCCTACCGCGGCGCGTGACTCGCGGAAGGACGCGCCCGACAATGGGCCATGGCCGACTCGATGCCCCAGTTCATCCACCTCCGTCTCCATTCCGCCTATTCGCTGCTGGAAGGCGCGATCCGGATCAAGGATCTGCCGAAGCTCTGCAAGGCCGAGGGCATGCCCGCGCTTGCCCTCACCGACACGGCGAACCTCTTCGGCGCGCTCGAATTCTCGGAGGTCATGGCGGGCGCCGGCATCCAGCCCATCACCGGCTGCACGCTTCCCATCCGCCTCGATGCCCCGGAGGAGCCCTCGCGGGGTCCCCTGCGCCGCGAGCCGTCCGGCACGCTCGTCTTCCTCGTGAAGGACGAACGCGGCTACGAAAACCTCATGAAGCTTTCGAGCAAGGCTTTCCTCGAGCCGGAAGCGGGCGAGGCGGCTCAGGTGCCGCTGGAGCGCGTGGCCGAATATGCGCAAGGCCTCATCTGCCTCACCGGCGGACCGGAAGGCATCGTCAACAAGCTCATCGTGCAAGGCCAGCTGGACGCCGCCGAGGTGCTCCTCCTCAAGCTCAAGGAAGTTTTCGGCGACCGTCTCTATGTCGAGCTGCAGCGCCACGACATGGAAGCCGAACGCACCGCCGAAGGCCCGCTGATCGAACTCGCCTACAAGCACGCGCTGCCCCTCGTCGCCACCAACGAGCCCTTCTTCACGAAGGAGGACGAATACGAGGCGCATGACGCGCTGATCTGCATTGCCGGGGGCGCCTATGTCGTGCAGGGGGACCGCCGCCGCCTCACGCCGCAGCATCGCTTCAAGAGCCAGGCGGAAATGCTCGCGCTCTTCTCCGACCTGCCGGAAGCGACGGAGAACACAGTCGAGATCGCGCGCCGCTGCGCCTATCGTCCGCGCACGCGCAAACCCATCCTGCCGAAATTCGCCGCCGGCACCTCCGAAGCCGACGAGCTTCGCCGCCAGGCCCATGAAGGCCTCACCGCGCGCCTCGCCGCGCAGGAAGCCGTCGCCCCGGAAGAGGACTATCGCAAGCGTCTCGACTTCGAGCTCGACGTCATCATCAAGATGGACTTCCCGGGCTACTTCCTCATCGTTGCCGACTTCATCAAATGGGCAAAGGCGCATGACATTCCGGTCGGGCCGGGCCGCGGTTCGGGCGCGGGCTCGGTTGTCGCCTGGGCGCTCACCATCACCGACCTCGACCCGCTCCGCTTCGGTCTCCTCTTCGAGCGCTTCCTGAACCCCGAGCGCGTGTCGATGCCCGACTTCGATATCGACTTCTGTCAGGACCGCCGCGACGAGGTCATCCGCTATGTGCAGTCCCGCTACGGTTACGAGCAGGTCGCGCAGATCATCACCTTCGGAAAGCTTCAGGCGCGCGCCGTGCTGCGCGATGTCGGCCGCGTGCTGCAGATGCCCTATGGCCAGGTCGACCGTCTCTGCAAGATGGTCCCGAACAATCCGGCCGCGCCGGTCACGTTGCCGGAAGCCATCAAGGGCGAGCCCCGCCTTCAGGAAGAACAGCGCAACGACGAGACGGTGGCGAAGCTCCTCGAAATCGGTCAGCGCCTGGAAGGCCTCTACCGCCACGCCTCGACGCATGCCGCCGGTGTCGTGATCGGCGACCGGCCGCTCGACGAGCTGGTGCCGCTCTATCGCGACCCGCGCTCCGACATGCCGGTCACCCAGTTCAACATGAAATGGGTCGAGCCCGCGGGCCTCGTGAAGTTCGACTTTCTGGGGCTGAAAACGCTCACCGTTCTCGACCGCGCGGTGAAGCTCATCGCGCGCCGGGACATCGAGATCGACCTGCTTCATCTGCCGCTTGAGGACGAGAAGACGTTCACCATGCTGGGGCGCGGCGAAACCGTCGGCGTGTTCCAGCTTGAAAGTTCGGGCATGCGCGACGTGCTGCGCAAGCTCGAGGCCGACCGCTTCGAGGACATCATCGCTCTCGTCGCGCTCTATCGTCCGGGCCCGATGGACAACATCCCGGCCTATGTCCGCCGCAAGCACAAGCAGGAAGAGCCGGACTACCTGCATCCGCTGCTCGAACCCGTTCTGAAGGAGACGCATGGCGTCATCATCTATCAGGAGCAGGTGATGCAGATCGCGCAGATCCTCTCCGGATACTCGCTTGGCGAAGCCGATCTTCTCCGCCGCGCCATGGGCAAGAAGATCAAGGCCGAGATGGAGGCGCAGAAGGAGCGTTTCGTCACCGGCGCCGTCGCCAAGGGCATCGATAAGGCGCAGGCCTCCACCATCTTCGAACTGGTGGACAAGTTCGCGGGCTACGGCTTCAACAAGTCGCACGCCGCGGCTTACGCGCTCGTCGCCTATCAGACGGCCTGGCTGAAGGCGAACCATCCGGTCGAGTTCCTCGCCGCGTCGATGAGCCTCGATCTCGGCAACACCGACAAGCTCGGCATCTTCAAGCAGGAGGCCGAGCGTCTTGGCATCAAGGTCCGGCCGCCCTGCATCAACCGGTCGGAAGCGCTTTTCGGCGTTGCCGATGGCGAGATCCTCTACGCGCTCTCCGCCATCAAGAATGTCGGTCTTCAGGCGATGGAACATATCGTCGAGGTCCGCCGCGAGGGCGGCCCCTTCCGCGATCTCTTCGATTTCGCCAGGCGCATCAATCCGCGCATGGTCAACAAACGTGCCCTGGAAAATCTCGCCCGCGCCGGCGCCTTCGATGCGCTGAACCCGAACCGCGCGCAGGTGCTGGCGGCCGCCGACCTTCTTCTCGGCACGGCGAACGCCGCCGTGCTGGAACGCGAGAGCAAACAGGACAGCCTCTTCGGTGGCGACAGCGGCGTCGAGGCGGCGCACCCCACGCTTCCGGTCGTCGAGCCATGGCTCCCGATGGAGCGCCTCACCGAGGAGTTCAACGCCGTCGGCTTCTACCTCTCCGGCCACCCGCTCGACGACTACCAGACGGACCTGAAGCGGGCGGGTGTCGTCACCTTCGCGGAGCTTCTGAAGCGCAATACCACCGCCGAGAAGGTTGCGGGCACCGTCACAGCGCGTCAGGAGCGCAAGTCCAAGAAGGGCAATCCCTTCGCCTTCCTCAGCCTCTCGGATCCCACCGGCCAGTTCGAGATCGTGGTCTTCTCCGAGGTTCTCGGTCAGGCGCGCCAGCTCATGGAGCCGGGCAACGCCGTCGTCGTCCATGTCGAGATCGAGCGCATCGGCGAGGAGGTCAAACTCCGCGCCCAGGCCGTCCGCAGCGTGGACGACACCGTGAAGGACACAGGCGCGGGCCTGAAGGTCTTCGTCGAGGAGGAGGGGAGTCTCGAAGCGGTGAAATCCCGTCTTGCCGAGAAGGGCAAGGGCCTCGTCTCACTTGTCCTCATGTGCAAGGGGGGCAGGGAGGTCGAACTCCGTCTCAAGGACCGCTACCGGGTGACGCCCCAGATCCGCGGTGCCATCAAGTCTGTCCCCGGCGTGGTCGAGGTGCGCGATATATGACGGTTCAATGACATTCCGATGACAGTCAGCCGGGGATAAGCCGGTAACGGCCCGTGTCTCTTGCCTTTTTCCCGTTTTGCGCCTATAGAGGCGCCATTCCACACGCGGGGTTCGGCTCTCCCACATTCCTTTTCATGAAGGAAAACATAGGGTTAGTCGGTCCGGTGCGACATTTGTCGTTCACTCCCCGCGGAGGTTCAACCGGAAAAGGAGCAAAGTGCAATGGCACTTCCCGATTTTTCTATGCGTCAGCTTCTGGAAGCGGGCGTTCACTTCGGTCATCAGACCCACCGCTGGAACCCGAAGATGGAGCCCTTCCTCTTCGGCGACCGAAACAACATTCATATCATTGACTTGGCGCAGACTGTTCCGCTTCTGCATCAAGCTCTCGTCACCGTTCGCGACACCGTCGCCGGCGGTGGCCGCGTGCTGTTCGTCGGCACCAAGCGCCAGGCCTCCGAGCCCGTCGCGCAGGCTGCCCGTCAGTGCGCCCAGTACTACATCAACCACCGCTGGCTCGGTGGCATGCTGACCAACTGGAAGACGATTTCGAATTCGATCCGTCGCCTCCGTCAGCTCGACGAGATGCTCGCCGGTGAAGCTAAGGGCTTGACCAAGAAGGAAATTCTGAACCTGACCCGCGAGCGCGACAAGCTTGAGCGCGCCATCGGCGGCATCAAGGACATGGGCGGCCTTCCCGATCTCATCTTCGTCATCGACACCAACAAGGAAGAGATCGCGATCCAGGAAGCCCGCAAGCTCGGCATCCCCGTCGTCGCCATTCTCGATTCCAATTCGAACCCGGACGGCATCGCCTATCCGGTTCCGGGCAACGACGACGCGGCTCG
>JAGUWA010000015.1 GCA_020062605.1 Parvibaculum sp.
CATCGCCGCCCGCATTGAGCGCCACGGGCTTCACGTCCTCATCCTCGCGGTTCGTCCGCCATATCTCGGCAACCGGATAGCGCGACGAGAAAAGCCGCAGCGAGGGATGAAGAACCGGCCGCAGCACGGAAATCTCCTCCGCCCCCATCCGCGCGAAGACGGCCGGGTCGAGCGGCGCCGCCTCCGCGGCGTGATAGGCCTGCAGCCACAGCAATTCGAGCCGCGCTACATCGCCCAGATAGGGAAGCGTCCGCAGCGGCGGAAAATGATCGAGAAAATGCGGGAACCCGCCCCCGAAGCCGATCAGCGTGCCGCGCTCTGGCATGCCGCCTTCGAGGTGAAGCCGCGCCGCCGCGCGGAAGAAATCGCGGCCGACAAGCCGCTCGACGGCGGGGAACGCCGCCTCCAGCGCCTCGATCAGGCTCGCATGAACATTGTTGCGGTAGACGTCGAAGCGCTTCGCCGCCGGCGGTGTGCCTGGCGCGGCGGTAATGCCGTCGGGCGCCGCCCCACCGGTGGAGAGAGCTTCGGCAAATGCTGCCTGGAAATTCGCAAGTCCCTCAGCCATGACGGACCCCGAGCATCAGGTCGAGATTTCTGGCCCGGTCGAGACAGCGCTGCGCGCGCATCGCTTCCGCGATCAGGTCGCCGAGTTCGGGCACGTTCTTGTCGCGTTCGATCAGCGTCGGCCGCGCGCCAACCCGCTCGATGAAATCGCGATAAAGCGCGAACACCTCGTCGCCGACCGCGCTGCCGTGATCGTCGATCAGCAGCCTGCCGCTTTCGAGCTCCTCCACAGCATGTCCGGCAAGATGCACCTCATGGACGAGCTCGGCGGGAATGCCGCCCAGCCAGTCCGCCGCGCTCTTGCCGAGATTGGAGCAGGACACATGCACATTGTTGACGTCGATCAGCAGCCCGCATCCCGTCCGCCGCGCAAGCGCAACAAGGAATTCGGGCTCGCTCATCTCCGCGCCGCCGGTATCGGCATAGACGGAGGGGTTCTCGATCAGGATTTGCCGCCCGAGAAGCTCCTGCGTCTCGCTCACATGAGCCGCCATGATGTCGAGCGCCTCGCGCGTCAGCGGCACCGGAAGGAGATCGTTGAAATGGGTCGCCCCGTGCCGTGTCCAGGCCAGATGCTCGGACACGAGGCCCGGCTCGTACCGCCCGATCAACTCCTTCAGGCGCAACACATGCGCGCGGTCGAGCGGTCCGGCCGACCCGAGCGACAGGCCGACGCCGTGAAGCGACAGCGGATAGAGGTCGCGAATGGCGCTGAGGTAGCGATGCGGCGGTCCGCCCGCGCCCATGTAGTTTTCGGCATGCACCTCGAACCAGCCGAGCTTCGGCTTCGTCGCGATGATGTCGCGATAATGTTGCGGCTTGAGCCCGATCCCGGCATCTGCCGGGACCGGGTTCAGCATGCGCGGAGAAGCGCCGGAATATGACCGAGGCTGTGTCATATGCATCTGCTCCTGCCGCGTCTGCGGCTTACGACGGAAGCTGCGTGTCCTTCGCTTCGAGGCTGCCATTGCCATAGGGCGTCTCGATGCTGGTGCAGGTACCGGCCGGGACCAGGCTCCAGGCATTGCCCTGATAGTCGAGCGTGGACGTGCCCGCGCAGGTCGTGCCGGGGCCCGCGGCGCAGTCGTTCTTGCCGGCCAGCGCGACGCCGTAGCACTTCTCCATGGCGGCATCTTCCGCATGCGACGGCGTCGCAATGGCGGTGAAGGCGAGAGCGGTCGCAATGGCGCCGGCGGCAGCGATCGAGTTGGTGATGAGGGTCTTCGACATTTCCTGGTCTCCGGTTTGTTCGATTGTTTGGACTGACGCCACAAAAAGGATGCAAGCGGCGAAGACGGGGTTTCTGGGGGGATGGAGAAACCGGGGGGTGTGCCGGTCGTCCGCCGCTTGCAGATGAACATTGCCTTGCGGCGCGCCGGAAGGGAAATCACCTGCAATCACGTTGGCGCGCAAGACGGCACACGCATCATCACGCGGCTGTGAAGCCCCCCGCCTCATCCCGCAAAACCCATGCGCCGCGCCACGCGCTTTTCGATCTCGACCACGACGAGAAGCGCGACGCCCACGCCGATAATGAGAAGCCCGTCCGCCGCCGCGACCGGCCGGCTGTCGAAGATGCGTTGCAGGAACGGCAGATAGGTGAACGCAACCTGTGCAGCCGCCACCAGGGCAACGCCAACGAGAACCGCGCGCGTTCCGAGCACGCCTTCCCACGTCAGCGATGTGCCATGCACATATCGCACGCTGAAGAGATAGAAGATTTCCATCGCGACCAGCACGTTCACCGCTATCGTCCGCCCCGTCTCCACCGGCAGCCCGCGCTCTATCGCCCAGGCATAGGTGCCGAAGGCGCCCGCGACCATCAGCACCGACACGAAGAGAATGCGCCAGAGCAGCCGCCCTGACAGGAGCTTCTCTCCCACGGGCCGCGGCGGCCTCCGCATCGCACCGGGTTCCGTCGGCTCGAAGGCGAGCGTGATGCTCAGAGCCACCGTCGTCACCATGTTGATCCAGAGAATCTGCACCGCCGTCACCGGCAGCGTAAGCCCGAACAGGACCGCCATGATGATCGTGAAGGCTTCGCCGCCATTCGTCGGCAGCTCGAGCGCGATCATCTTGGTCAGATTGTCGTAGACCGTCCGCCCCTCTCGCACTGCCGCGACGATGGAAGCGAAATTGTCGTCGGCAAGCACCATTTCGCTTGCCTCCTTCGCCGCTTCCGTGCCCTTGCGGCCCATGGCGACGCCCACATCCGCGCGCTTCAACGCGGGCGCGTCGTTCACCCCGTCGCCCGTCATCGCGATCACCGCGCCATCGGCCTGCAACGCCTCGACCAGCCGCAACTTGTGTTCGGGGCTGGTCCTCGCAAAGACATTGGCGGCCCTCGCCGCTTCGGCGAAGCGTGCATCGTCGAGCGCGTCGAGGTCGCGCCCCGTCAAGGTCCGCTGGTCGTCCGAAAGGCCGAGCTGCCGCGCGATTGCGCGCGCCGTCACGGCGTGGTC
>JAGUWA010000180.1 GCA_020062605.1 Parvibaculum sp.
CATCGAGCCGATGATCAATCTCGGCAAGCCGGGCGTGAAAATCCTTTCCGACGGCTGGACGGCGGTGACGCGCGACCGCTCACTCTCCGCGCAGTTCGAACATTCGATCGGCGTCACGGCGGATGGCTGCGAGATTTTCACCAAGTCGCCGGCGGGCCGCGACTGCCCGCCCTACGCCTGAAGCGGGCGCGCCCATGGGGGACGGGGGCGAAGGAAAGCCGCATTATGCGGGCCACCGCGAACGCCTGCGCGAGCGCTTCCTGAAATCGCCCGCCGCCCTGCCCGACTACGAACTTCTCGAACTGATCCTCTTCCGCGCCGTGCCGCGCCGCGACGTGAAACCGCTCGCGAAGGAGCTGATCGCGCGCTTCGGCGGCTTTTCCGAAGTCATCAATGCCGAGCCCGCACGCCTGCGCGAAACGAAAGGCGTGTCCGATGCGATCCTCACCGAGTTCCACATCGTCCGCGAAACAGGATTGCGGCTCACCCAGGCGAAGGTGCTGAGGAAAGAGGTCATCGGCTCCTGGGATGCGCTGATCGAATACTGTTCCGCCTCCATGGCCCACAACCCGACCGAACAATTCCGCATCCTCTTCCTCGACCGCAAAAACGTCCTGATCGCCGATGAGGTGCAACAAAAGGGAACGGTCGACCACACCCCCGTCTATCCGCGCGAGGTCGTGAAGCGCGCGCTGGAGCTCAATGCCTCCGCCCTCATCCTCGTCCACAACCACCCCTCCGGCGACCCGACGCCCTCCAACGCCGACATCGAAATGACGCGCCAGATCGTCGACACGGCAAAGCCGCTCGGCATCGAGGTCCACGACCACCTCGTCGTCGGCAAGGGACGCCACGCGAGCTTCCGCTCGCTGGGGCTGATGTAGATTTTCCGTATGCGGAGTTTCAAGACGGAAGGCGGGGATAAAGAGCCCCGTTTCGACGCGATTGTCATCGAAATGTCATTGAAGCGTCAAAAACGGGAGGAATATCCCCCGAAAGCGGGGATATAGGCGCCAAACCGGAGCCCATTTTAGGGTGCGCCATTTGGCCGGGGATAAGCCCGGATCGCACTGTCACAAATCGGCGGCTCGGGAGATATCCTCCCATCCGGCTTCCCAAAGGCGATGAGCGTTTCTGTTCCCTCTCGATACAGAGGGTGAAGAAGCTATGCGAGGATTAACACGATCCGCCGTCAGGGTAATGTCACATAGGCATCAAACGCGATGCGCGTGTCTCCAAAGCGGCGCGGGACCGGCGCTGCTTTTTGGGTCCGTCATTTGGCCGGGGATAAGCCCGAACGGCACTGTCACAAATCGGCGGCGCGAAGTGATATCCCCACGACCGCCAATGCGACGAAAGACATGACGCCTTCCATCCCGATCAATGAGCGGCGTGCTTCATCCGGGGATAGATACGGCACATTGTCACGGTAACGTCATTGAATCGTTACAATCGATCATCCCCGTCATTTCCACTGTGTCATTCGCGCCAGTACGAATTCACCAGAGCGAGGAAAAGATTTCTTGTCCCCAATTTCCTCATCTCTTCCTCACCAGCGTCACGCCGTCGCCGATGGTGAGGAGAGATGAGTCGACGCGACTGTCATCCGCGAGATTGAGATTGAGCACCTTCAATGCTTCTGTATCGGCATCGCCCTTCTTCGTCTCCGCGACGGCACCGCCCCAGAGCGTGTTGTCGATGGCCATGACACCGCCCCGGCGCAGGAGCTTGAGGCAGGCTTCGTAATAGGCGTCGTAGCCCGTCTTGTCGGCGTCGATGAAGACGAAGTCGAATGTACCCTCTCCGTCATCGCCGAGAAGACCGTTCAGCGTGTCGAGCGCGGGTGCGAGGCGAAGGTCGATGCGCGCATCGAGCCGCGCCTCCTTCCAGTATCTCTTCGCAATGCCTGTCCACTCCTCGCTGACATCGCAACAGATGAGCCTTCCATCCTCGGGCAGCGCGGAGGCGATGGAAATGGCGCTGTAGCCGGTGAAGGTGCCGATCTCGATGGCGCGCTTTGCGCCGATGGCGGAGACGAGCAGCGAGAGGAAGGCGCCCTGATCCGCACCGATCTGCATGCCCACGGCGGAGAGATTCGACGTTTCTTCGCGAAGCCGCGTCTGCACATCCGTCTCATGCGCGAGCGAGGCCGGAATTTACCAGCCCGGCCGGTCCAAGGTTGGGGGCAAGTTCAAAAGGCCGAAGCGGCAAGGGCTCACAGGGCCAGTTGAAGGGGTCTCCCCCAGGTGCTACACCTGCCCGTTCCTTCCAATTCCATGAGGCGTCTGATGATCCCGCGCTATTCGCGACCGGAAATGGTTGCCATCTGGGACCCCGAAACGAAGTTCCGCATCTGGTTCGAGATCGAGGCCCATGCCTGCGAGGCGCTGGCGGAGATCGGCGTGATCCCGAAGGAAGCCGCGAAGAACATTCGCGAGCGCGGCGACAAGGCGGTGTTCGACGTCGCCAAGATCGACGAGATCGAGCGCGAGGTGAAGCACGACGTCATCGCCTTCCTGACGCATCTCGCGGAATTCATCGGCGAGGATTCGCGCTTCGTCCATCAGGGCATGACCTCGTCGGACGTGCTCGACACCTGCCTCAGCGTACAGCTTGCGCGCGCATCCGACATTCTGCTCAATGACATGGACGGGCTGCTCGCCGCCATCAAGCGCCGCGCCTTCGAGCACAAGGACACGGTCTGCATCGGCCGCAGCCACGGCATCCATGCCGAACCGGTGACCTTCGGCCTCAAGATGGCGGAAGCCTATGCCGAGTTCACGCGCTGCCGCGAACGGCTCGTGCATGCGCGCAAGGAAATCGCAACCTGCGCGATTTCGGGCGCCGTGGGCACCTTCGCCAATATCGACCCGCGCGTGGAAGAACATGTCGCGAAGGCCCTCGGCCTCGAGGTGGAGCCCGTCTCGACGCAGGTGATCCCGCGCGACCGGCATGCCATGTTCTTCGCGACGCTCGGCGTCGTCGCCTCGTCCATCGAACGGCTGGCGACGGAGATCCGCCATCTTCAGCGCACGGAAGTTCTGGAAGCCGAGGAGTTCTTCTCGGAAGGCCAGAAGGGCTCGTCGGCCATGCCGCACAAGCGCAACCCGGTGCTGACCGAGAACCTGACGGGCCTTGCGCGCCTCGTGCGCGGCATGGCGATCCCGGCGATGGAAAACGTGGCGCTGTGGCATGAGCGCGATATCTCGCATTCATCCGTCGAACGCATGATCGGCCCCGACGCGACGGTTACGCTCGACTTCGCGCTGGTCCGCCTCACAAACGTCATCGACAAGCTGCTCGTCTACCCCGAGCAGATGCAGAAGAACCTCGACAGGCTGGGCGGCCTCGTCCACTCGCAACGCGTGCTGCTGGCGCTGACGCAAAAGGGCGCGAGCCGCGAGGACGCCTACCGCCTCGTGCAGCGCAATGCGATGCCCGTCTGGCGCGGGGAAGGCAATTTCCTCGAACTCCTCAAGGCCGATGCGGACGTGAAGAAATATCTCAGCGACGCCGAAATCGAGGAACGCTTCGACCTCGGCTACCATACGAAGCACGTGGACACGATCTTCGCCCGCGTCTTCGGCAAGGAAGCGATGGCCAGGAAAGGCAAGGCGGCGGAATAGGCGTCACCCGCCCGTCACATTCCGGCCTATACTGCGCGGCATCGGCATTTCGCTTTTCTATGAGGTTTTTCCCATGCTCCGCACCGCCTTCGACGGCTCGCGCCGCCGCCGCATCTATCTCTTCCGTCATGGCGATGTGTCCTATGTCGACGACAGGGGCAACCGCGTGGCCGATCCCACGGTGGTACCGCTGACGGATTGGGGCCGCGAACAGGCGAGCCTCACCGGCAAGGCGCTGGCGAAAATCCCCTTCGACCGGGCGGTGAGTTCGAGCTTTCCCCGCTCGCTCGAAACGGCGCGCCTCATCCTCGAAGGGCGCGGACTGGAGATCGAGCCGCTCGACCATTTCGTTGAACTGCGCGGCGACCCGGCCTTCCGCAATGCCGTCACCGACCTCAACGACATCGCCTATTCCTTCCGCGACGCGCATGTGCCGGGCGCCCGCTACAATGGCGGCGACAGCTTCGAGGAGGTGAATACGCGCGTCGTTTCCGCACTCGAAACGGTGATCGCCGAGCCCGAATGGGACACGCTCGCCCTCGTTGCGCATGGCGGCATCAACCGCCTCGTCATCGGCTGGGCGCTCGGCACCGGGCTTTCGACCTTCGCCGCGCTCGACCAGAACACGGCCTGCGTCAATGTGATCGACTTCGACGAACACCCCGAAACGAGGATGATCGTTCGCAAGACGCTCCGTGCCCTGAACGTGACGGTCTACGATCTGGCGAAGGAGGGGAACCACCTCCTCTCCCTCGAACAGATCGCATCCCGGCTGAAGGTGAAGGAAGTGGCGGCCTGACAGCTACCGCTTTCCCTTCACGAACCGAGCGCTTTCGTCAGCGTAGAACAGAAATTCTCCGAAGGCTGGCCTTGGTCGGTACCTGATTGCCGTGTCCGGGAGACGCTCCTTGCACTAAACTGGGCGAATGCAAAAGCCTCGGATCGACCGATTACATATGGCGACCTTGACAGCCCCGGCAGGACACCCGGCGGCGGGTTCGAGCATCGAAGTTTTTGCCTATCTCGTGCGAAATGCCGGACCGACGATACTGGTCGATACCGGCATGGGCGACGGCAACGCCTTCCTGGATGATCTTTATCGCGCGAACAGGACCAGTCTCGACACTGCTCTCGCCGGTGCGGGTGCTACACGCGCGGACATCGATATCGTCGTGAACTCGCATTTGCATTTCGACCACTGTGGCAACAATCGTCTGTTTTCCGGTACCCCTGTCTACATTCAGTCCCGCGAATACGAGGTCGCGCGAACACCGCACTACACAGTCGAAAGCTGGATCGCGCCGGAAGGCGTCCTTGTCCGTGAGATTGACGGTGATCGCGAAATTGCACGCGGCATTACACTTCTCTTCGCGCCGGGTCACACGCCAGGCCATCAGTCGCTCGCGATCGAAACGCCATCCGGCCTCGCCATCATCGGGGCGCAGGTCGCCTATACCGCCGCCGAATTCGAAGCGGGCGGCGATCCGGCGGAAGCGCATGATGGCATCGCCGACAATTATTACGCGTCGATCCGCCGACTCAAATCGCTCCGGCCCGTGCGGGCGCCGTGAAGTCTTCCGGCGGGATCAGCGTGATGAGATGCGCCGCCCGGCTCGTATTGATGTACGGCGTGGAAGTCGCAGGGTCGAATGCTGCGCCGCCCCAATTCGCCCCACCACCCGTGAACGGATACATCAGCGTACCTTGCGTTGAAGGCGGCGTGTAAAGCCCCTCGAAACGCGCGGCGGCGATCTTTTCGCGGCATGCCTTGCGGTCCCAGTATGTGAGGCCCCATGCATCGTCAGGCGAAGAAGGAAGCGTGGCACGCAAAAAGGAACCGCGGAAGCTGGAGGCAATCGCCGAGGCGGCCATCACCTGCTTTTCCGACCTGGGCGTGAGGCGAACGCAGATGACCGATGTGGCGAAAGCCGCGGGCGTGTCGGCCGGCGCGCTCTATCTCTATGTTTCGAGCAAGGAAGCGCTTTTTCACCTGGCGATACTGAAGCTCCGCGCGCGGCCACTCGACACGCTCGCCCTGCCCCTTGCCGATCCCGGCATGGCGGAGACAGTGGCGGTGTTTGCCGCCCGGGCGGCGGAAATCCGGCATTGGCCGTCTCTGGATGCAGCCTTGAAGCCGCGCGCCAAAGTCGATCGCAAAGTGCTCCTCGCCATCGGCCGCGAGCTTTACGACATGCTGCACGAGTCGCGACGGGCGATATGGCTTGTCGACCGATGCGCCATGGAGATCCCCGAATTCGGGCAATTGCATGCGCGGGAGCTGCGCGGCCAGCACAGGGACGCGCTCGCTGGCATCGCCATGAAGGTCATGGACCGCAAGGAAGCGCCCCCTCCTGCCGTGAAGCTCGCGGCGCGGCTCGCCATCGAAGCCGTGGCCTGGGGCGCCATGCACCGGATGCGCGAATCCGCGGCAAACAGGATTCCCGGCCTCGATGAGGAGAATGCCAGGGAAACGGCGGCCGCAGCCTTTGCCGCGACGCTCACCGGCGCCGCTGTGTGAACCGACAAGAAATTCTAAAGAGGCGCATTAACGGCATCTTATAGCGTCTAAGGTGAAATGGACGGTGCGCGTTTGCGAGGGGCGGCGCGACGGACGCGAAAGCCGGAAAGATGTTCGCTGAACACCAGACATATGCGGCAAGGGGCCCGGAAAGCGCGGTGCGGCGGATCGAAACCAGCGTCGTGCCGGTCGGAGCGGCCGCGCATCAGCAGTCGCAAAATCTCATTGCCTTCTGGGAGAAGCATCGTGGCAACGGACGCCTGCTCGGCCGCGCGAACCTCCCCTGCCGCGAAACCGCGCCCCTGCTGCCGAGCATCTTCGTACTCGAACGGATCGACCGGGACGGCGAGGACTGGCGGCTCCGGCTGGTCGGCACGCATCTGACGCACTGGCTGGACTTCGACCCGACCGGGCTCTCCATCTCAGGCTTCTACCACCCGGCCCATGTGGCGCATAACGCCGGTGTCTACCGCATGGTGACGGAAGAGCACCGCGTCCATGTCACACACGGACGCCTTTACGGCGTGGACCGCGATTTCCTGCAGCTCGAATTCGTCCACCTGCCCATGGAAGGCTCAGGCCCCGACGATATCCTTCTGCTGGGCTGTATCTCGATTTTCGAGAACCGGCCTCAGCTCTGAAGCTGGCGGATCGCCTCGTCCATCAATTCGGCCATCGTCCGGCGGATCTGGTGGTCGGACTGGTCGACGCCCTTGGCATCGAAATCCCGCCGGATCTTGCGGAAGACATCTTCGTCGCCCGCTTCCTCGAAATCGGACGCGACGACTTCCTGCGCATATTCGGCAGCGGCATCGCCGCCGAGCCCCATCTTCTCCGCCGCCCAAAGGCCGAGCAGCTTGTTGCGGCGCGCATTGGCCTTGAAGCGCATCTCCTCGTCATGGACGAACTTCTTCTCGAAACCGTCTTCGCGCTTGTCGAAGGTGGACATGAATGGGGTCTCTCCGTTCAAAACTCCGGCAAAGGCCGCCCGGGATGCGTACCGGCCCCACCAGCAGGGAATTGACCCTAGGCATAGCCGCCCGTTTCCTTCAAATCAACCGCGATCGGACGACGCAGGGCTCGCTGCGACGAAATAGCTAAACCACTGATTTCCGGGCGCTTTTTTCCGGGCGTGCGGCGCAACAAAGCCTCATTGTATAGCATCTGGCCTTGCGTTACCTTGCGCACGCCGGAGAGCCGATTCCGCAGCCGCCCCCGGTTCTCCTTCCCGCATCGAGCGGCCCTCGAATCCGTGCGGAACGATACCCAAGCCCCGGAGTCGCTCTCCGGGCTAACCGATTGGAATCACGACATGAGCCGGCGCAGACGCGTTTACGAAGGCAAGGCCAAGGTGCTGTATGAAGGCCCGGAGCCGGGCACGCTGATCCAGCACTTCAAGGACGACGCGAC
>JAGUWA010000190.1 GCA_020062605.1 Parvibaculum sp.
CGTCGCGCCGAAGAACTCGCCGCGACGGGCAGGGAAGAGGATATGCGCCTCGCCTGCCACCTCGCTGAGGCGGCAACGCTCGCCGAACCCGAAAACCGCGACGCGCACATGTCCCGCGCCAATGTTTACGGCGCGCGCCGCAAGGCCGAGCTCTCGCTCATGTCGAAAGGTGTCTTCGGCTGGGCCGAGCGCGAGTCGGCTGCGAAGGCGGGCAAGAACGACCTCTGACGTTCAGGACGCCGCTTTTACGGCGGCGATCTCCCTGTCGATGAATCGAAGGTGGCCTTCCTTGATCCAGAGGAAGGCGCCCTTCGCGCCTGCCTGTGCGTCGAGCGGCATGCCCGGTGGCAGCCGCAGCCACGACCATTCGGCAAAGCCTTCGCCGCCTTCCTCGAACCCGCCCTTCAGGCAGAGCACTTCCATCCCGCCTTCGTTCGCCCGCGCGATCTGTGCGCCCGGTTGCCAGAACTCGGTGCTTACCCTCTCCCGCGCGTCATGGAAAAGATCGGTCGCGTTAACGCCCGCTTGACCCGTCACGGGAGCGGGCTGCTTGTCGAACAGGTTGAGGAGCACATGCGTCCGGTCCCGCGGATCGAACTGCCAGAGCTTCACGAAGATCGTGCAGCCCGGCTCCGAACCGGGCGTATGGCGCGAGGTCGGCGGGTTGCGCACATAGCTTCCCGTCGGATAATTCCCGTGCTCGTCCTGGAACACACCGTCGAGCACGATGAATTCCTCGCCGCCACTGTGGATATGCGGCGAGAAATGGCTGCCCGGCGCATAACGCACGATGGTCGTCGCGCGCGCCACCTCGCCGCCCACGCGGTCGAGCATCTTGCGCTCCACTCCCGGCATGGGCGAGGGCACCCAGTCGAGCGCGTCCGCGTGAACGGCGGCCCGCGCCGCGAAATCGTCATTGATGTTCATGAGCCGAACCCTGCTTTGCATCGTCCTGTTTCGCGTCGGCGATGTCGTAGTGGAACACCTTGGAGATGATCTGCCAACGCCCCTCCGCCTTGATGAAGGTGGGGAAGTCGGTGAAATAGCGCTCGCCCACCACGCAATGCACCTTCGCGAAAGCGGTCTTCGGCCCGGCGAAGTCGATGGAGACGATCTCGTCGCGTTGCTCCTCGCCCCGGCTTGCCGGAGAAACCCTTGTCTCGATGATCGAGAGATATTTCCCCAGGGGATTATCCCCTTGACGCAGGTATGCTGATTTCCTATATTCAAAGTATAGGAGATAAGCCGTGCCCTCGAAACTCACCGTTCGCCAGTTCTTTGCCCGCTTCCCCGATGATGACACTTGCCTGCATCACATCATGGAAGTGCGGTTTGGTCTGCGTCATGTTTGCTCGGCTTGCGGTGTTGAGGCCACGTTCCACAAGCTTGCGAACCGGAAGGCTTATTCCTGCGCACAGTGCGGCGCGCATCTCTATCCTTGCGCCGGCACGATCTTTCAGGACAGCCGGACGCCACTTCAGCTTTGGTTCTATGCGATCTATCTCTTTGTCACGACGCGCCACGGCGTGAGCGGCAAGGAGCTTCAGCGTTCGCTCGGCGTCACGTATAAAACCGCGTGGCGCATGGGCGATCAAATCCGCAAGCTCATGCAGAAGGCGGACGGCTTTGAAATCCTGCAAGGCCACGTTGAGGCTGACGAGGCGTATGTGGGGGGTGTGCGTCCCGGCAAGCGCGGACGCGGTGCCGCTGGCAAGACAATCGTCATGGGCCTCAAGCAGCGCGATGGTCGCATCCGCGCCGAAGTGATCGAGAACATCAAGAAGGCCACGCTGCGCGAAGTCGTGCTTCGCAATGTGGAGCCGGGCGCTATCGTCTCGACTGACGAGCTTATGAGCTACGGCTTACTTGAAGGCGACGGCTTCACTCACGGCACGGTGAAGCATGGTGCGAAGGAATACGCCTATTACGACTATCGTCATGGCGTCACACACCACGTGAACAACGTCGAAAGCTTCTGGCGTCTCTTCAAGAAGTCGATTGCCTCAACACACATCCATGTCTCTCAGAAGCACATGGGGAAGTATCTCGGCGAGTTCACTTTCCGCTCGAACCACCGCGCGAAGGAAAACGCGATGTTTGATCTTCTGATTGGGGCGCTTTAATTAGCACCTCTAGGGCGCGGTTGTAGTCAGACGCGAGCACGGCTCCGACACCGCGCCCTTCCTCTTGTTCGGCAAACTCAGCAATCTTTCCTAGTCGCCTAGCCTCTTGCAACGTCAGCATTATGCGGCCCTCGCGTATTGCCGGAAGACTTCATCGGAAGCTTTTATTTCAACGAAGTTTGCAATGTCACCAACAAGCTGCGCTTTTTCGTCCAGTCCATCAATAGAGCGAACAACCGCATTGAGCGAAAAATCCGCATGAGCCTTCCGAATGTCGGTAAACATAAGAAACTTGCTCGAAACAGAATTTTGATGCTCGGACATAAATTCAAAAACAGCGCGCCGATCATTGGGAAGCACTACGACGTTATGTGCATCCCAGCTCGCGTGAGCGCCAGATATTGGTGCTGATTTGGTCACGAACCGCTCACCGAATACTTTTACAATTCGCGCAAATATGCGCTCGTTCTGACGCCTTGCGTGAACTTCCGATGCTTGTCGTATGGCTTCCGCACACGCCCTATTCGATGCGTTGGCAACACAAATAATCGCCGCCTCAAGGCGTCCTTCTGTGACCCAGAGTGCAAAAATCGAATTGCCGTCAAAGTCCACACCAAACTCCTCGGCCGCCTTGTGAGCAACGCGACCGTAATAGGAGTCCGCTGCCATAAACTCGGTCTCAAGAAGGCCGTGCCCCATGTCAGACACCCAATACCTATCCTGATTGCGCACGACCTCAACAACGGCCATTGCTCCGCTGGGATACATAATGGGAAGATTGACAAGCATGCGACCGTCCGTATCGCGCACGGTCGCAATGCGCGCAAGAGCTTCCCTAACGCGGGCAATTGTTTCCTGGCTTGTGACGCTCTTGCTCATAGCAACGTACCCTGATCGGCCGGCGGCGGAACCTCGTCTGGGTTGACGATGTTGATTCTATCGCATGCATAGCGAAGGCCGGTAGCGAAATCTCTGATTTCTACATTCACCTTGCGGGCCTGCTCGCAAGCGTTTGGACGCAGTGTCCCATCTTTTTTCAAGCTGTCGTAAAAGACATGCTCGTGTGTTTCGCCAGCGTCGAAGATAGCGCCGTTAATTTCGTCGGGGCCGTAAAGTTTGTTCCCGTGTGCGGATAGCGGCTCGACCTCTAGTCGGTACAGCGGGACATGCTTTCTCCCGGACGGCAGATCGCACTCCAGCTGAAACATTGCCCGCGCCAGAGAGCGCGGGAAAACCGCTATCCGAAAAAAGACACCGCGCGGGACGCCGCCGTCTACTGCTACGCGGCACTCAAGGCGGCGGAACTGTTCGTTGCCTTTTTTGGACTCGGCAACGCGCCACTTAATTGGCTTAAGCAGGCTTTTCGGTGCCTGAAAAATGCGGTCCGCGACTTCGAAAGAAATGGTCATGCCTCAACATAATCACATGACCCGTAAATTTGGGAGTCTCCCTAGGACACCTGCGTCAAGGGGATAATCCCCTTTCCCTTTCGCCGCCGCAATCTGACAACTGCGACGCTCTATGGTTGCTCGCAGGCTTTTTGCCATCCAAAATTAAACCACACTGAAATCCCAAGCGCCAACACTTGAACTATGGTTGGTGATTTCAATCAATACTGCTTTTACCCAGTTGGCGACGACCAATACCGGCGCGGGGTCATGCGCCCGCTCCGCGGCCGGCACGCCTCTGTGGCCTGTGCCGGGCCCTTATCCCCACCTGGGGATTTCACAATATTTTAAACACCCGGGGACAAGCGCGCCGGATGTGACGTTACGATGACATTCGCGTGACAGTCGGTGCGATTTATCCACGAAAAACGGGGACAAGTTGCCCAGTCCCCGTCCATTCGATCCGTATAAGGAATAATATTCTACGACACCTTGTCGAGCGTCCGGCGGAACTTGTCGAAGGCCTCGTCGATGTGTTTTTCCTCCGCGATGAGGGGCGGCGAAAAAGCGATGGTGTCGCCGGAGACGCGGACCATCATGTTCTCCTCGTGGAAGGCGACGCGCATGGCGTCGAAGCCGCGCTTGCCGGGAAGCCCCTCGACGGGCGCGAGGTCGAAGGCGGCCACGAAACCGATGGTGCGGATGTCCTGCACGAGGCTGTGATCCTTCAGCCCCATCGCTCCTTGCGCGATCACGGGTTCCATCTTGCGCGAGCGTTCGAACAACCCTTCGTCGCGATAGAGGTCGAGCGTCGCGAGCGCCGCCGCGGCGGCAAGCGGATGGCCGGAATAGGTATAGCCATGGAAGAGGTCGATCGCGTGATCGGCGCCCGTCTGATAGGCCTCGTAGATATGCTTGCGCACCACGCAGCCGCCCATCGGCACCGTGCCCGACGTGACCCCCTTCGCGAAGGTCATGATGTCCGGCGTCACGCCGAAGCGTTCCGATGCGGTGGCATGGCCGAGCCGTCCGAAGCCGGTGATGACTTCATCGAAAATCAGAAGGATGCCGTGCTTGTCGCATATTTCGCGCAGGCGCTTCAGGTACCCCTTCGGCGGCGGCAGCACGCCCGTCGATCCCGCCATCGGCTCGACGATCACGGCCGCGATGGTCGATGCGTCGTGGAGGTCGACCAGGCGTTGCAATTCGTCGGCGAGATGCGCGCCCCATTCGGGTTCGCCCACCGTGAAGGCCTGCTCGGCGCGGTTATAGGTATGCGGCAGGTGGTCCGTGCCGGCGAGCAGCGGTCCGTAGAATTTCCGGTTCGCGACCATGCCGCCGACCGAAATGCCGCCGAAGCCGACGCCGTGATAGCCGCGCTCACGGCCAATCAGGCGCGTGCGCGTGCCCTCGCCATTGGCGCGGTGATAGGCGATCGCCATTTTCAGCGCCGTGTCGGCGGCTTCCGATCCCGAATTGCAGAAGAAGACGTGGTCGAGGTCGCCCGGTGCGAGCTCGGCGATCCGGCTCGCGAGTTCGAAGACCTTCGGATGACCGAACTGGAAGGAAGGCGCGAAATCGAGTTCGCCGGCCTGTTCCTGGATCGCCCTCACGATGGGTTCGCGGCAATGCCCGGCATTGGAGCACCACAGGCCCGCCGTAGCATCGAGCACGGCCGTCCCGTCGGGCTTGTAGTAATACATGTCCTTCGCCCGCGACACGATCCGCGGTTCGCGCTTGAACTGACGGTTCGGCGTGAAGGGCAGCCAGAAGGATTCGAGGTCGTTCGGCGTCGCAGCGGCGCTCATGGGATATGCCTCCGTTTAATAATTTCTGCGATTGAAAGTCCGCGCCGCGCCGAAAGCAAGCATTCTCCTGCGTGACTTCGCCGGAAGCGTTTAGTATTCTAGACAAATGGCAGGGGACTTCAGACGCGCGCACCGTTCGGCGCCCGTCGCCGACGGCATGGAAAAGCCCGAGGGCGGCGAGGCGAGCCCCGATATTGGCACGCGCCTGCGTGAATTGCGCAAGATGCACGGCCTTTCGCAGCGCGAGCTGGCGAAGCGGGCGGGCGTGACCAATGGCACGATTTCGCTCATCGAGCAGAACCGCATTAGTCCCTCCATCGGCTCCCTGAAAAAGGTGCTGGACGGCTTCCCGATGTCCATTGCGGACTTCCTGACGCTGGACCTCAAGCCGCGCTCCAGGGTCTTCTACGAGGCGAAGGAACTGCGCGAGATCGCGGGCGGCGACGTTTCCTTCCGTCTTGTCGGGCGCGACACCCGCGGCCGCGCAATTCAGATGATGCATGAGCGCTACACGCCAGGCGCCGATACGGGGGACGAGATGCTCTCCCACGCCGGTGAGGAATGCGGCATCGTCATCTCCGGCGTCCTCGAGCTCACCGTCGGCGGCGAGGTCCGCCGCCTCGTCGCGGGCGACGCCTACTACTTCGACTCCCGCCTTCCCCACCGCTTCCGCAACCCCGGCACCATCGATTGCGTGATCGTTTCCGCCTGCACCCCGCCGAGCTTCTGAGGCAAGGATAGTTTCCGTAACCGGCGCGGCGCAAAAACATTCGTACACGGACGATACTCGTCTTATGGAATGTGTGTGGCAGCGGCAGGGGAAAATGATCTCAAAATGCACCCCCGCAGGCACCCGTGCCGATGTTTTCATTTCCTGTTAACCACGCCCGCCCGTAAATTGACGACGGTACCGGGGCAGAGGGCGGGACTTCTGCACACTCATCGAAAATCGAGCCGGACCGACCCGAAAACGACGATGCCGAGGATCGCGTCATGGCGAACTCCGAGCGGCGTTTGCGCGCCGTCGCCGGCTATGTGCTCGTCTGCGGGCTGCTCATGGGGTGGCCGGCGGCGCCCGCGCGTGCCGGTTTCGAGGGTCCGCCGGACGGCGCGATCTTTGCCGATCATTTCGCGGTGCTGGAAGCGCATGAGAAGCTGCTGAACGGCGCACCTGCGA
>JAGUWA010000101.1 GCA_020062605.1 Parvibaculum sp.
ATGCCCTTGCCGGGCGCCGTCTCGCAGGCGGCAAGGCCGAGCGCGAGCACGAGAAGCAGAAGATGCCTCATGCAGGCCTCCGCGCCGCGAGGCCCTTGTAGGTGTGAACCATGAGAGCCGTGCCAAACAGCGGCGCGAAGAGATTGAGGACCGGCACCGTGGTGAAAAGCGCGATGATGACGCCGGCAAGAAAGACGCGCAGACCGTGGCGCTTGCGCAGGCCCTGCGCCTCGGCCGCCGGTAGATGGCGGAGCGCGACGAGCTCGAAGAATTCACGGCCGAGCAGATAGCCGTTCACCACCCAGAACAGGACGAGATTGACCCCCGGCAGGAGATAGAAGGGGAGCGCCAGCAGGTTCACGATCACGAGCACCAGCGTGAAGCGGATCGCGACCAGGATCGATTGCAGGAAGGGCTGGTCGCGCCCCGGCGGATCGGCGGGATAATCCTCCGCCTCGACGCGGGCGGCGATGTTTTCAAGGAAGAAGCCCGCAACCAGGGAAACCACCGGGTGAACCAGCGGGACCAGCACGATGACGGCGAGGAACCGCGCCACGAATTCGAGGATCGCGTCGACCCAGCCGCCCGCGAAATCGGGACCGAAGGCCGGCATGGCGGCAAGCGCCCATTGCAGCCCCGCCCCGAAAAGGGCGAGGACGAGGATCGTCAGACCCACCGAAATCACCATCACGCGCCGGAAGGGCGGCGAGAAGGTCTCTCTGAAGGCGCGCAGCGCATCGGACAGCATCAAGATCTCCTGAAACTCGACGCCCTAACCTAGTGCGCCGTTCGTCCCGCTGCAATTTCCGCCGCAAGAGCAGGGGAATGCCCGGAATTCCGCGTTTTTGGACATATGCGGCGCAATCCCTATACTCCCGCCCGCACCCCGAAATTCTCCCTGAAAAAATTCCAGAGGATCATGGCAGAGCTCAAGTATGACGTGGCGGGCATCGGCAACGCGCTCGTCGATGTGATTTCCAACGCAGACGACACTTTCCTGGCCGCGAACGGCATCGAGAAGGGCGGCATGACGCTGATCGATGCGGAACGCGCCGACGCGCTTTACGGCAAGATGGGCGCCGCCGTCGAAATGTCGGGCGGTTCCTGCGCCAACACGATCGCGGGGCTCGCCTCGCTCGGCGGCAAGGGCGCCTTTTTCGGCAAGGTCCGGAACGACCAGCTCGGCGACGTCTTCGTGCACGACATCAAGTCGCTCGGCGTCGCCTTTCCGGCCTCGCTGGCGCAAGAGGGCGCGCCGACGGGACGCTGCCTCATCATCGTGACGCCGGACGCGCAGCGCAGCATGAGCACCTATCTGGGCGCGGCGCAGAAGCTGACGCCCGACGACATCGACGAGGCGACGATCCGCGCCGCCGCCGTCACCTACATGGAGGGTTATCTCTGGGATGAGCCCGGCGCGAAAGACGCCTTTCTCAAGGCCTCGAAAATCGCGCATGAGGCGGGCCGTCTCGTCTCGCTCACGCTTTCCGACAGTTTCTGCGTCGGCCGGTTCCGCGACGAGTTCCGCCGTCTCGCAAAGGACGAGGTCGACCTTCTCTTCGCGAACGAAGCCGAAATCCTCTCGCTCTACGAAACCGATGTCTTCGACGAAGCGCTGCAGCAGGTGCGCAAGGACTGCAAGTTCGCCGCGCTCACGCGCTCCGAGCAGGGTTCCGTCATCGTCGCAAATGGCGAGGTCCATGTCGTCGACGCGGAAAAGGTGTCGAAGGTTGTCGATACGACGGGCGCGGGCGATCTCTTCGCGGCGGGGTTCCTTTACGGGCTCACGCGCGGCAAGGACCCGGTGACCTGCGGACGGCTCGGCGCGCTTGCCGCCGCCGAGGTCATCTCGCATTACGGGCCGCGGCCGCAGGTTTCGCTCCGCGATCTCGCGAAGGAACAGGGATTGGCTTAAATATTAAGTTTAGCTCTTAACTCCCTAGCCTTACATGATTTTAGGCGTTGACGTCCAGACGTCGTTCATGCAATGTTCCCAAAACAGCTATTTGGGGAGCCGTCTATGACCTATGCGCCTGGAAATGTCAGAGATGCGATCATCGGGTATCTAGACGCATGCGGCGGAGAAGCTTCCACGAAAGAGATTCACCTCGCAATTTCCCGCCGCCTTAGTGGTGTGGCCTCGTCTTCTGTGCGCTCCTATCTGAACTTGAATACGCCAAATCTCTTCGAGCGCACCGGGCGGGGAAAATACCGGCTGAAGCTGGAGGCATATGAGGAGGCGAGCGTCTCGCGTTTCCCCTCAGTTGAAGTGGGGAAGGCCACGCTCTACCAGTGTGACTGTTTTGATTGGCTGTCACAGAGAGAACCTCAATCGGTTCAGGCCGTTGTAACGGACCCTCCTTACGGCTTGCTTGAATATTCTGGCAAAGAGCAACAAAAGCTGAGGGACGGTCGCGGCGGTGTGTGGCGAGTTCCTCCCTCGTTCGACGGTCACGTTCGCTCACCCTTGCCGCGGTTTACCGTGCTGACAGAAAATGATCGCCTGCAGCTCCAGGCCTTCTTTTGTCGATTAGGTTATTTGCTTGGGCGCGTTTTGGTGCCGGGTGCAAATGTCTTAGTTGCGAGCAATCCGCTTGTCAGCCATGTCGTGGCAAGCGCGATAGCAGAATCCGGTCTAGAACCGCGTGGTGTAGTCATCCGAACTGTGATGACGATGCGTGGCGGCGACAGACCGAAGAATGCTCATTTGGAGTTTTCGGACGTTAGTGTGATGCCACGCTCCATGTGGGAACCGTGGCTCGTATTCCGAAAGCCACTCGATGGACGAGTTCAAGACAATCTCAGAAAGTGGAAGACCGGAGGCTTTAGGAGGCTTTCTGCCGAAAGACCTTTCGGAGATGTCATAAAATCCAATCCAACGCCAGCAAGCGAACGAAGATTAGCGCCGCATCCATCTCTCAAGCCCCAAGCATTTCTTCGGCAGGTGATTAGAGCGTCTTTGCCGCTAGGGGAAGGTGTAGTGCTTGATCCTTTTGCGGGTTCCGGCTCCTCACTCGCCGCGGCGAATGCGGTCGGCTATGAAAGCATCGGCTTGGAATCTGACGCTCAATATTTTGAGCTAGCTCAGGCTTCTATTGAGAAATTGGCGTCAATCCCTGTCCAGCAGGTAAATCCAGTTTGACCGGAGCTTTTGGATACCATTCCTATCAAGTGTAGCCGTCCTCGTTCCGAGTTCACCGCGAGCATTTTTTCTAAAGTCGCCGGGCAGGACGTGAGCTAAGTAAATTTCGGTGAACCTCATCGGCTTACGCTTCGAGGTCGGCTCTGTTGCATTGTCTACTTCGTAGACAAATACGCACATCCATTGTTCTCGTGCGCCGTGAGTATCCACCGCGCCGCCGCGTTTTCTGGTGCTCTTTATCTCAACGCCTTCAGTTCCAGACTTCACGGAGTTGCTCGGATATTGCCCGTTCAGAAGAAGATCGGGATGTCCGTTGAAGTGTCTGTTCTCAACGAGGGCGCGAGCATGTTTCGCCATGCTAGCTGTCAGCATGTCCGAGATAATCCCAGACATTGCCGCTGGACGGAGCATGTCGTCCATGCGGTGCAAGCCTTTGCTTAGCAAGAGCTTGTTAACGTCAAAAAAGAAATCATAGACGTCCTGTATGGCCATCTCGAAATCTTTCAACCTCAGCTCAAACGGCAGTTCCGCGGTTTGATTGAAACAGTTTCTGTCGATTTCCTGAGACGTCAGCATTTTCTCATCGCCGTTCTGTTTGCAGCAACTCGCCTAAATCATCCTGAGATAGACTTCGCGGATGCGGTGGTCGTCGCCCTCGCGCAAGATCAGGTCGGCGCGCCGCCCTTGACATGTACTAAATTCTGTACATATATGGTATTGTGTGAAACGGAGGCGATTATGGACGTGATAACCTATACTGAGGCTCGCGGAGAGCTGAAATCGGTTATGGACCGTGTCGTCCACGACCGCGAACCTGTTGTCATAACACGCAAGAAAAACGAAGCGGTCGTAATGATCTCGCTGGAAGAATACAACTCGATCAACGAAACCTTCCACCTTCTTCGCAGCCCGGAAAATGTTCGCCGCTTGCGCCGTTCAGTTGAACAGCTCGATGCCGGCGGCGGTACGGAGCGCGAGATCGATCCGTGAAACTGGTTTTCTCGGACGATGCGTGGGACGACTATCTCCATTGGCAAGAGCACAACGATAACGGCCGCTTGCTTGAGCGCGTCAACCAGCTGATCAAAGAGACTAGGCGTAATCCCTTCAAAGGTCTGGGGAAGCCCGAGCCTTTGAAGGGGCAGCTGACCGGATGGTGGTCGCGCCGCATCAGCGATGAGCACCGAATGGTCTACAGAGTTACCGGTAAAGATGCTGCGCAACAGCTCGAAATTGCGCAGCTGAGGTATCACTACTAATCGCCAGCCTCATTGAAGCGGTTTCTGTTGATTCCCGAAGCTTCATCATTTGCTCATCGCCGTCCTGCTTGAGGCAAGCGGCTCAGATTTTCCTCAGATAGACTTCGCGGATGCGGTGGTCGTCGCCCTTGCGCAAGATCAGGTCGGCGCGCTGGCGCGTCGGCAGGATGTTCTTGTGCAGGTTGGCGAGATTGATCGAGGTCCAGATCGCGTCGGCCGTTTTCACCGCTTCTTCCTCGCTCAGCTTGGAGTAGCGGTGGAAATAGGCCGCCGGGTCCTTGAACGAGGTCCGCCGCAGGCTCAGGAAACGCTCGATATACCAGCGCCGGATCGTCCCTTCATCGGCATCGAGATAGATCGAGAAGTCGAAGAAATCCGACACGAAAGGCTGCGGCTCGTCGCCATCGGCGGGCTTCCAGGGCTGCAGCACGTTGAGGCCCTCCACCACGAGAATGTCCGGCCGGTCGACCGTCACGGTCTCGCCGGGAAGCACGTCATAGGTGAAGTGCGAATAGAGCGGCGCCTCGACCTTGCGCGACCCCGCCTTCACATCCGAGAGGAAGCGGATCAGCCGCTTGATGTCGAAGCTTTCGGGGAAACCCTTGCGCTGCATCAGGCCGCGCTCTTCGAGCAGCTTGTTCGGATAGAGAAAGCCGTCGGTGGTGACGAGATCGACCTTCGGATGGTTCGGCCAGCGCGCGAGCAGCGTGCGCAGGATACGCGCGGTGGTCGACTTGCCGACGGCGACGGAACCCGCGACGCCGATGATGTAGGGAACCTTGTCGCCGCGGCCGAGAAAATCCGACGTGACGCGGTAGAGTTCCTGCATCTCGCCGACATAGAGGTTGAGGAGCCGCGACAGCGGCAGGAAGATTTCCGACACCTCGTCCAGCGAAATGCGCTCGCCGAAACCCTTCAGCTCCTCGAGTTCCTTTTCGGAAAGCGGCAGCGGCGTGTCCTCGCGCAGCCGTCCCCATTCCGCCGCCGTGAAATGGCGGAAGGGCGAAAGGGATTCCCGTTCTTCCTGATCCATGATGCCCGTGCCGCCCATGCCGATGGTCTCCGTCATCTTTCCGCGCGGGCGGCTTTTTCGTCGAGGCCGGAGCGGCCCTCGCGCCGCTCGAGTTCGGCATAGACGTCGGCCGGATCGAGGCCGAGGGCGGCGATGAGCACGAGCCAGTGATAAAGGAGGTCGGCACTTTCGGAGATGGCGCCCTTGGCATCTCCGGCCATCGCGGCGATCACGGTTTCCACCGCTTCCTCGCCGAGCTTCTGGGCGCAGGCAGGCACGCCCTTCGAAAACAGCTTTGCCGTATAGGAGGAGGCGGCGTCCGCGCCCTTGCGGGCGGCGATCACTTCGAACAGACGATCGAGCTGGCGGGCGTCGGCAGCCATGAGGCGCTCCCCGGACGGTTGACGGGCCCACGCCGGGTCCGTCGAAACGGCCCCGCGCGGCGGCATTGCGTAGCAGATTTACGGGTTTGAGGCCAGTGCGGGGCTTCCGCAGCCTCAGAGCCTTGTCGAGAGGCTGGTGCCCGAGAGTTCGCCCTTCTTGGTCCCGTCCTGGACGGCGTCCTTCAGCTCGGCGCCACGAAGATCGGCGCCGCGAAGGTCGGCCTCCCTCAGATTGGCGCGCAGCAGGATCGCATCGCCGAAATCGGCCGCGGCAAGGACCGCCTTTTCGAAGTTCGTATCGGCAAGGATCGCTTCGCGGAAATTCGCCCCGGCAAGCACCGAGCGGGAAAAATCCCGGCGGGAGAGGTCCATGCGGGCGAAATCGGCGCGCGCACCGCCCCGCTGGCCGGTCTGGATCCATTCGAGATGAGCGCTGAGGATTTTCGCCATGCGCTCGGGGCCGGGCGCGGTCCGGGGGCGCGTGGCGCGCATCATATCGCCGCGCGAAACCGTGTCCTCGTCCATGATGGCGCGGCGGAAATCCGCATCGGCGAGGTTTGCGCCGGCAAGTTCGACGCCCTTGAGTTCGGCGCCCGCGAAGCTCGCGCCGCGCAAATCCGCGCCCTGAAGGCTCGCACCGGAGATCGACGCCCCGTTGAAATCGGCGTCGAGCAGCTTGCATTCGGCCATGTTGGTGCCATACATGCGCGCGCCGCGGAAACTGGAGTTCTCGCGGCCGACAGGCGCACTCGCGCCGCGCCGGATCACCGCTCCGCGCCGCAGATCGGCGCCGTCGAGCCGGGCTTCCGTCATTTCGGCATCGCTGAAATTCGCGCCGCGCAGGTCCGCGCGCGAAAAATTGGTGCGCGTCATGTTGCAGTGGTCGAAATTCGCGCTGAAGAGATTGGTGCCCGTAAGCCGCGCGTCCTCGAGGTTGGAGCCGGTAAAGTCGCAGCCGATGAAATGGCCCTGCGAAAAATTGAGATTGCGGAAGTCGAGGCCCGAAAGGTCGCATTCCTTCATCACGACGCACCAGCCGCCGGGAATGCCCTTGAGGTAGCGCAGGTGCAGTTCCGCGATCCGGTTCAGCGCTTCCTGACCGATGCGGCGGCCGATGATCGCGTTGTCGTCCGACACCGTCTTGCCGGCCTTGGCCCTGGCGGCGCTTTCCGCCTCTTCCCGGGATTTCGCAGCAGCTTCGGAACTCGACATGATGAGCCACACCCTCACACAGACAAATCGGCCCCGGGCGGTGCGCGGGGCCTCACGGACGCCATGCTAGAGCGCCAGTTTTTCAGATTTGCTTAACGGCAACCGGGATTCGGGCGAAAACGCCGGATCAGGCGCTCGTCTCGCGCCAGAAGGGGGCCGTTCCAGCGAAGCGCCGCCAGAGGCGGATCGCGCCTTTCCATTCCCTGGCCGCCCGCTTTTCATGCCAGGCGAGGATGCGGGCGGCGGCTTCCCGCATTTCCTTGCCTTCCGCCAGGCGGCCGAGAATCCCGTGCGCCGTCTCGACGTCATTGAGGGCGCCAAACACATCCTGCATCTGGCCGAGATATTTCAGGTAGGGCTTCACCTCGTCCTGCTCATAGAGCGACGAAAAGAAGTGAAGCGCGTAGCGCAGTTTCTTCAGCCGTTTGCGCAGCTCGTGCCGCTCGTCGCCCTTCAGGCGCTCGATGTCGCGACCGAGCTTCGCTGCCTTGACAAGGCGCTTGTCGAGCGCCGTTCCGGCAAAGTCGCGCGCGAAGGCCGGCGCCTTGCGCCTCGTATGCCAGCCGCGCTCGGCAAGGAAGAGACCGTATTCGAGGAGAAAGCGCGTGTAGCGCCGCGACCGGAGAACGGCAA
>JAGUWA010000115.1 GCA_020062605.1 Parvibaculum sp.
AGGGGTGGAGGGCGTCTCGCTCCGTCTCGAAAATCAGCCTACGGAGGAATTGCTCGCCCGCGTCGCCGCCGGCGGTTACGACTGCGCGGCGACGGACGGGCTCCTCCTCAGGGTGATCAATCCCTATTATCCGGAGCTTGCCGAAGCCTTTGATCTGACAGGCGAAATGCCGCTCGGCTGGTTTCTGGCACCTGGCTCGGAAGACCTGAAGGAGCACCTCCGCCTCTGGTTCGCCGGCACGAAAAAATCGGGTGCCCTTGCCGCGCTGGAGCGGCGCTTCTTCGGCTTCCTGCCGCTTTTCGACTATGTCGACATCCGCGCCTTCAAGCGCGCGATCGATGAGCGCCTTCCGGACTACGAAAAGGCGATTCGACGTGCCGCGCGGCAAAATGGCCTTTCGTGGCAACTACTTGCGGCTGTCGCCTGGCAGGAGTCGCATTGGGATCCGCACGCGAAAAGTCCCACCGGCGTGCGCGGTTTCATGATGCTGACCGAGCAGACGGCGCGCCAGCTTGGCGTCACGAACCGTCTCGATCCGCTCGAGAGCATCGATGCCGCCGCGCGCTATCTCGCTGATCTGAAAAGCAGAATTCCCGTCAGCGTCGAGGAACCGGATCGCACCTGGTTCGCGCTCGCCGCCTGGAACATGGGCCTCGGTCATGTCTACGACGCGCGCGCGCTTGCCGCGCGTCTCGGCCGCGACCGCGACAGTTGGACGGATCTGCGCCGTGTTCTGCCGCTTTTGAGCAATGCGGCGTATGCGGAAGGTCTCAAGCACGGGCCCGCGCGAGGCGGGCAGGCCGTCCATTTCGTGCAGCAGGTGCGCACCTACATGCACATACTTGACGGTGGTGCTGGGGCTTAAGCCCTTGTGGCGGCTGCGACATTCCGCGCAGCCGCTGCGACCAAATGACCGCTGAAGTTTTGTGGTTATTGGGCGCAGTCTCATTTCAGTGCTTTGCGCGGAGCCGCTGGGGCCGGGCGCAGCGAACTGGAGAACGCAAATGAAGACCGAACGGAAAATGGGCGCGGGCGTTGCTGCCGTCGCGCTGGGGGTGATGATGGCGGGCATGGCCGCCGCGCCTGCACAGGCAGAATTTCAGGGCAAGTCCGCGGGTGACTTCATGGTCCGCGCGCGCGCCATCGGCGTGATCCCGGACGAGTCCGCAACGGTGACCGTTCTTGGCGGCGACGTCGATGTGTCGAACGAGTGGGTGCCGGAAATCGACTTCAGCTATTTCCTGACCGACAATATCGCCCTCGAGCTCATCGCGGCGACCACAAATCATGATGTCACGCACAGCTCGGGTCTCAGCCTCGGCGAAGTAAACCTTCTGCCGCCGACGCTTACGCTGCAGTACCACCTCATGCCCAAGGAGCGCCTCAGCCCCTATGTCGGCGCGGGCGTGAACTACACGATCTTCTACAATGAAGACGCGCCGGGCGGTGCCGTCACCAGCATCGACTACGACAACGCCTTCGGCTTCGCCCTGCAGGCCGGTGTCGACTACGCGGTCGCGGACAACTGGTACCTGAACGTCGACGTGAAGAAGATCTTCCTCTCCACTGACGTGTCCATCAACGGTGGCGCCATCACCGCGGATGTCGATCTCGACCCGTGGGTCGTCGGCTTCGGTGTCGGCTACCGCTTCTGATCCTTCGGAAGTGGCTCGGAAGGGCCCCGCAGCGTCTCCACCGGGACGCGGCGGGGCTTTTTTTGTGACTTGCCCGTTTGCTGGCTTGCCTCCCTTGCATTAAATGAAGCGGATCGGGGAACGGAACGAGTCAGGGAGAAGCTTCGGTGGGAGAATCCATCAGATCGCTGGTCGAGGGAACGGATGTGAAGACGCGCCCATTGAGCGTCGCCATTCTGGGCGCGGGCGCGGCGGGCCTCTGCATGGCCATCAAACTCCGCAATGCGGGCGTCGAGACCTTCACGATCTTCGAAAAGGCGGACAGCGTCGGCGGTACCTGGCGCGACAACACCTATCCGGGGTCGGGCTGCGATGTGCCCTCGATGCTCTATTCCTATTCCTTCGAGCCGAAGCCCGACTGGAGCCGCAAGTTCGCTCCCCAACCGGAAATTGTCGAGTATTTCGAGACGGTTGCGCGAAAGTACCGCCTCCTGCCGCATATTCGTTTCAATACCGAGATCGTGGAAGCGCGCTTCGACGAGGCCGAGGGTCTTTGGCACATACGCAGCGCGGCGGGCGAGGCGTTCACGGCGAACGTCCTGATTTCGGGCGTCGGTCAGCTCAACCGTCCGGCCTATCCGAAGATAGAAGGTTTGAACGATTTCAAGGGCGACGCCTTTCATTCCGCGCGCTGGAACCATGACGTCGATCTCAAGGCCAAGCGCGTTGGCGTCATCGGCAACGGCGCCAGCGCGATCCAGTTCGTACCTGAAATCGCGCCCAGCGTCGGCAAGCTCACCATCTTCCAGCGCACGCCGAACTGGTGCGTGCCGAAGCCGGATCGTCCCTTCACGGAATTCGAGAAGAATCTCCATCGCGCCATTCCCGCGCTCGCGCGTCTGCAGCGCTGGTGGACCTGGATGATGCTCGAGCGCAACTACCTCGCTTTCGTGCAGGGCAGTTTCTTCGGCAAGCTGTTCGAAAGGGCGGCGTTGAAGGAGATGGAGACCCACATCAAGGATCCCGAGCTTCGCAAAAAGCTGACGCCCGACTATCCCCCCGGCTGCAAGCGCATCCTGCTCACGAACGACTGGTACCCCGCGCTCGCGCGCGACAATGTCGAGGTCGAGACGAGCCACATTGCGAGGATCACCGCGGATGCCATCGTGACGGAAGATGGCGTTTCTCATCCCGTGGACGTCATCATCCACGCGACGGGATTTGAGTCGACGGACTTTCTGGCGCCGATGAAGATTGTCGGCCGCGGCAACATTGAGCTGAACGATGTCTGGGCGCGCGGCGCGGAGGCGCATCGCGGCGTCGCGGTGGCGGGCTTTCCCAATTTCTTCATGCTCTATGGCCCCAACACCAATCTCGGACACAACTCGATCATCTTCATGATCGAGTGCCAGGCGAACTACATCGCGCAATGCGTCGCGGCGCTTCGCAACGCCAAGCTGCGCTACCTCGACGTCCGTAAGGAGGCGATGGAAAGCTTCAACTGCGAACTGCAGCAGGACATGCAGAAAACCGTTTGGGCGGCAGGCTGTTCGAGCTGGTACAAGACGGCGGACGGCAAGGTCACCAACAACTGGTCGAGCTTCACCGCAAAATACTGGTGGCAGATGCGTCACCCCGACTTCGAGGAATACGCGTTCATTGCCGCCTGACAAGACAGGCGCCGCTCGGGGATAAATGGCCCCGACCGTCATCGAAATGTCATGAAAATGTCATCGACTTCCGAGCGGCAGCGAGCCGCTTCCGGACAAGTGTGACGACCGAAAATTAGGGTGCGCGTTTCCCGACCGGATTTCCCGGCCTGATTTCAGAAATACCGGGCGATGCGAAGCTGGATGAAGTCGTCGTCGCTGTAGGAAAAGATCGGATCCGAACGGGGCACGTTGCCGAAAAACCTTGCTTCGAGGCTCACAAAATAATCCTCGCCGAAGCGCCGTTCCGCCTCCACGGAAAATCCGAACCCTTGCGTGTCGAGATCGACGGTCGTGCCGGCGAGGACCGCTGTGGAGGCCTCGTCGTTGGGTGTCCAGCGGAGCGCCAGGAAGAGGTCGTTCGCGAACGGGTTCTGACTGTTCGCGCCGCGGTCGTCCCAGACATATTCCGCGACCAGCCCGACATCGGACGGCGTGTCGAAGATTCCATACAACGTGTATTCGATGCCGCCGGTCGCCTGCAGGTTCTGCTCGTCGAGCTGGTCCTGCCAGAACCCTTCGAACTTGTAGAGCCATGCGCCGGACGTCGCCTGAATGTCCGTGCTGATGCGGTCAGTCTGCACGTAGTAGGGGATGAGGACCAGCCGCCCACCCGAATCAAGGCCCGGAACCATGATGGGATTTCGGTTCGTACCTCGAAAGTAGCTCGCTCCCACGTCCCATATGTCGAACGTGTTGTTGTAGCGCAGGGCGAAGTCGAGATGCCGCTGTTTCGCGCCGCTCTCGTATTTCGTCTGCGTTTCATCGACGGGAATGTCGAAGGCCGGCCGGCCGGAAAGGCTTGGAAAGGTACGCTCGCGAAAGTAGGGAAGCAGATATCCTGTGAATGTACCGATCTCCCATGCCGACGACACCATCGCCATGGGTTGGCCGAGCTTCTCCTCGCCGTCGATGCTTTCCACAAGGTCCGTCTGGTTGACGATGTCGACGAGGTGGACCGCTTCGGTCACGCCCCAGAAGACCTTGTCCATGCCGATCCGGAATTCCCAATTATCGACGACGCGGGCATATTTCGCTTCGCGCATGTCGACATGAGAGCGGTTGCCATCGCGCAGGTCCCAGCGAGCGAAGGGCTTCACGACGATCCACTGGTTCGAATTGTCCCAGAAACTTTCGAATGTCACTTCGGCTGCGGCGGATGTATTCCATCGGCGCTGCTCGTTGCCGCTGGCGCTTTGCGTGAATATCTGGACTTCCGGTTCCACATAGCCGGTCACACTGGTTTCGCCGGCGTGGACGGCCGTCGCCGCCGTTGCAATCGTCAGTGCCGCTGTCGCGCCGATAACGCTGAATTTCATTCGATCCCCCACCCTCGGTCACCACGACCCGCAGTGCCGGACAGGCACTTTGGATCGTGGCGTTCATGCTTCGTCTTCGCTCAGCGAGCGCGCTTGAGCGCGTTGGTGCTGAAGTCGTTCTGCGTCAACCCGTTGCCGAAGCTGTACTCTTCCCAGGTCAGCCGGGTCGATTTTCCCGTGACGACGTTCTCCATGAAGAGATCGTGCGCGCGCCAGAACTTGTCCTTATAGAGACGGTAATCGTCGAAGGCGAGAGTCTTCAGAAGCTGATCCTTGCGATCGAAGTACTCGACCCGGCGCGGCTGATAGTCGGTCGTGTCGGTCCATACGATCTGGCGCGTATATCCGGAATGCTCGTATTCGGGGTAGCGCTCGGTCACATGACAGGTGCGGTCAGCCACAGGCGCGGGACATGCCTCGTCTCTCAGCCACTTGTAGGTGTACTTGCCGACTTCGGTGGACGAGAAGTCCTCGAATGCGAATTCGCTGCCCATGAAGGGGCCGGATTTGTTGACCGAGGAAATGCGCTTCACGCGTTTGACGGCCGGCAGGTACATCCACTGGTCGTCCGGCTCGAGGATCTTCGCATAGGTGAGAAGTGCGGTGCCGTCCACGTCGCGCGGCTTGTCGAAGACGTTCAGCGTCCAGTCGCCTTCCTCGGCATTCGGATTCTCGAGCGTCATGGAGCGCAGCTCGCGCTCGCTCGTCTCTCCATAGGCATTTTCCAGGATCATCTTCATCGACGCCTTGGTGTCGCCGAAGCCCTGATTGCGGCGATCGGTTTCCTCGGCGATCGCAAGGCCCTTGGCCGTCGGATCCTCAGGCAGGGAGACGCTGTCCGCGGCGCGAACGGCGGCGGGCGCCAGCATCAGCGTGGCAAGGGCGAGGGCCCTCCCGAAGCGGCCGTACGACCAGTCTTGTATATGCATTTGATCCTCCAGTTTGTTCCAGCTCTCCGGCGGAGATGTTTTGTCGTGTTGTCGCGTTCCCGTCTAGTCGGCCGGAGACGCCGCCGCCGCATCCGCCGGTTGGACTGCTTTCTTCCGCCGATCGACCGCAATGAGCAGAGACGGCAGAAGAAGGAAATCGATGACGAGCGCCACAGCGACGGTCAAGGCCACCATGATGCCCAGCATCGCGTTCACCTTGAACGGGGACAAGGCCAGAATGGCGAAACCGATAACCAGAACGAAGGTCGATACCCAAAGTGCCGTACCAACCATCGAAAAGGCGTAGCGCACGCTGTCCTCGGGAGACTTGCCCTGCTCGATGCTTGCTCTGCGGTATTTCGAAAGAAAGTGCACCGTCGCATCGACGATGAGGCCGAGCGCCGTCGCGATCACGAAGGTAGACCAGAAACCGACCTCCGCCGTGAAGAGGGCGAGTATGCCGAATGCCACGAGGGGCGGTGTCAGATTCGGGATAAGGCTTACCAGGCCGAGCTTGAGATTCCGGAGCGCGAGCATCAGACATGCGGAGATCAGAATGAGCGCAATCGCTGTCCCGGTCGTCATGGAGTTGAAGTTGTTGCGCCCGATGAAGGCGAACATGACGGCCTGACCCGCCGGATAGGAATACATATATTCCGGCGCGTTCTGCTTCAGCCACGCATCGGCCCGGTTGATGACGTCCTGCATCTGCGCGGTCGATACATCGGTCAGCGTCAGCGTGAGCTTCGTGGAGGATTTGTCCACGTTGATCTGGTCGTTGAGGTCGAGACCGTAAGGGAGCGACATCTCGTAAAGCAGGAGGAACTGCGCCGCCGTCTCCCGGTCGTCCGGCACGCGGTAGTAGCTCTCGTCGTCGCCATGCATGCTCTTGTTGATGCGCTTCATGACGTCGGAGAAGGTGGAAACGTGAACGACCTCGGGCTGCTCCCGGAACCAGTTCGCAAATGCCTCGAGCTTCGCCACGTATTCCGGATTGGAAACGCCGCCGGTCTCGCCGGAGGAAAGCGAATAGCTGATCTGGTAGATTCCGGTCAGGTGGTCCGCTGCCCAGTCGGAGGCGACGCGGAATTCCATCCTGTCGTCGAAATAGGTCACGAAACGATCGTTGAACGTGAAGCGCGGCAGCAACGTGGTGAAACCGACGATGACGACAGTCGTGGCGACCAGCAGCACGCGCCGGTTGCCGATCACGAATTCGGCGAAGCGCTCCATGAACTCGCTTTGCCGTGTCAGCGTGCCCTGTGCCTTCATCGGCAGGATGGCGGCGATTGCCGGCAGCAGCGTTACCGACAGAACCCATGCGATCACCGCGCCTGCCGCTGACGTGTTGCCGAGATCGCGGAAAGGCGGGGCATCCGAGAAATTGAGGCTCGCAAAGCCTATCGCCGTCGTCACGCTGGTCAGGAAGACGGGCCCCCAGTTGACGCGCAGGCTTTCCACGATGGCGTCGAACTTTTCCCGGCCTCGCCGCATCTCGACAAGCATTGTCACGAGAATGTGGATCGAATCC
>JAGUWA010000212.1 GCA_020062605.1 Parvibaculum sp.
GACAGGCAATCGCGAGCTGCCGCAGATCGTCGGGCAACTGCCCGTTCTGCCGAAGCACTACTGGACGGGCCAGAATGCCAATGGCCAGCCGCGCAACTTTGCGGAGACGACGCTCGAACCGCCGCTCGGCAGCGGCCCCTATCGCGTCGGCAAGGTGTCGCCCAACCGCTCCGTCACCTATGAGCGCGTGCCGGACTACTGGGGGAAAGACCTGCCGGTGAATGTCGGCACGTATAATTTCGACGAGATGAGATTCGAGTATTACCGCGACGGCACCGTCGCTCTCGAGGCCCTGAAAGGCGACCGCGTCGACCTCCGCATCGAGAACAGCGCCAAGAACTGGGCGACCGAATACGACATTCCGCCGGTCCGCCGCGGCGACCTGAAGAAGGAAGAAATCCGCACGATGAACCCGGCGGGGATGCAGGCCTTCGCCTTCAACACCCGCCGCGACAAGTTCAAGGACGCCCGGGTGCGCGAAGCCTTCAACTGGGCCTTCGACTTCGAGTGGATGAACAGGAACCTCTTCTACGAATCCTACACGCGAACCGGCAGCTACTTTGCCAATTCCGAGCTTGCATCACGCGGGCTTCCCGAGGGCCGCGAACTTGCGATCCTCAAGCAGCATGAAGACAAGCTGCCGCCCGAAATCTTCACCGAGGTCTACGAGAACCCGAAGACCGACGGCAGCGGCAACAATCGCGACAATCTGCGCCAGGCGGCCGGGCTTCTGAAAGAAGCGGGCTGGACGGTGAAGGACGGAAAGCTCGCCAATGAACAGGGCGAGGTCATGAAGGTCGAGTTCCTGCTCGACCAACCCACATTCGAGCGCGTGGTGGCGCCCTTCCAGCAGTCGCTGAAGAGGCTCGGCATCGAAGCGACGATCCGCACCGTCGATACGCCGCAATACCAGAACCGCACCGACAATTACGACTTCGACATCATCGTCGACACGTTCGGTCAGTCTCTTTCGCCGGGCAACGAACAGCGCGAATTCTGGGGCTGCGAGGCCGCGAAGTCACCGGGCAGCCGCAACACGATCGGCATTTGCGATCCGGCCGTCGAGGCGCTCATCGACCGCATCATCTATGCGACGAGCCGCGCGGACCTCATCGCCGCGAGCCGCGCGCTCGACCGCGTCCTGCTCTTCGGGCACTACGTCGTGCCGCAATGGTATTCGCCCAACACGCGGCTCGCCTATTGGTCGCGGCTGAAACATCCCGAAAAGATGCCGCCCTATTCGACCGGCTTTCCGGCGATCTGGTGGGCGGACAAGGCCGCGCCGCCCCCCGCCCCCAAGCCGGACGAGGCCCAATGAGAGGCTTCGGCAGGCCGACGCGGCGGCAGGTGCTCACGCTCACGGGAACCGCCTTCGCCGCCGCATCGTTTCCCTTGTCCTTCGCGCGCGCCGCGGAGGGCGCGCGGCGGCACGGCATGTCGATTTTCGGCGAGCTCAAATATCCGCCGGACTTCGCGCATTTCGATTACGTGAATCCGCAAGCGCCGAAGGGCGGCACGTTTTCGCAGATCGGTCCGACAACGGCCTATAACGCGTCGTTCTATACGTTCGACACGCTGAACGGCTACATCCTGAAAGGCAATGCGCCGCAGGGCCTCCATCTCCTTTTCGATACGCTGATGGCGCGCGCCTTCGACGAGCCGGACGCCCTTTACGGCCTCGCCGCCGAAAGCGTCGAGATTTCGGATGACGGCAACAGGCTTGTCTTCCACCTGCGCGAGGGCGCGCGCTTCCATGACGGTACGCCGCTCACGGCGGAGGATGCCGCCTTCTCCTTCATGCTGCTGAAGGAAAAAGGCCATCCGCTGATCGCACAGAACGTGAAGGAGATGACCTCGGCGGAGGCGGTGGACGAGCGCACCCTCGCCGTCACGCTGACGGGCAAGCAGACGCGCGACCTGCCGCTTTTCATCGCGGGCACACTGCCCATCTTCTCGAAGGCCTTCTACACGGAACAAGATTTCGCCGACGCCTCGCTCACCCCGCCGCTCGGCAGCGGCCCCTACAAGGTGGGCGATTTCCGCGCCGGGCGCTTCGTCTCCTATGCGCGCGTGGCGGATTACTGGGGACAAGACCTGCCCGTCAATCGCGGCCAGTGGAATTTCGACACGGTGCGCTTCGAGTATTTCCGCGACCGCACCGCGCAGTTCGAGGCCTTCAAGGCGGGCGGCTATCTCTTCCGCGAGGAATTCACCTCGAAGACATGGGCGACCGAATACGATTTCCCCGCCGTGAAGGACGGCCGCGTCAAGCTCTTGACCCTGCCCGACGACACGCCGTCCGGCGCTCAAGGGTGGTTCCTCAATACGCGGCGGCCGAAATTCCAGGACATTCGCGTGCGCGAGGCGATCGGCCTTGCCTTCGACTTCGCCTGGACGAACAGGAACCTCTTCTACGATCTCTACAAGCGCACCGAGAGCTATTTCGAGAACTCGCCGATGAAGGCGGC
>JAGUWA010000335.1 GCA_020062605.1 Parvibaculum sp.
CCAGCTGAACGTGCCGATGGACACCATGATCATGATGGCGACGAGGGCTGCCATCGGGATCTGCTTCACCCAGTCGCCCAGCACCACGATCATGAACAGCAGGAAGATGCCCGCGCAGAAGGTCGAGAGCCGCCCGCGTCCGCCCGATTTCACGTTGATGATCGACTGGCCGATCATCGCGCAACCGGCCATGCCGCCGATGAAGCCCGTTGCCGTGTTCGCGAGGCCCTGGCCGATGCATTCCTGGTTCTTGTCGCTCGGCGTATCCGTCAGGTCGTCGACGATGGTGGCCGTCATCAGCGACTCGAGCAGGCCCACCGCCGCCACCGCCGCCGAATAGGGCAGGATGATCATGAGCGTTTCGAGCGTGAACGGTATCTGCGGCAGCAGGAAGACGGGAAGGGTGGAGGGCAGTTCGCCCATGTCGCCGACGGTGCGCACATCGAAGCCGAAATAGATGGCCGCCGCCGTCAGCACGACGATGCAGACAAGCGGAGAGGGGACGGCCTTCGTCAGCATCGGGAAAAGGTAGATGATGCCGAGCCCCGCCGCGACCATTGCATAGGTGAGCCATGGCACGCCGATCAGTTCCGGCAGTTGCGCCATGAAGATCAGGATCGCGAGCGCATTCACGAAGCCCGTCATCACCGAGCGCGAAACGAAGCGCATCACATAGCCGAGCTTGAGGAAGCCCGCGGCAATCTGGATGAGCCCCGCAAGCACCGTCGCCGCGAGCAGATATTCGAGCCCGTGGTCGCGCACCAGCGTCACCATCAGCACGGCGGTCGCCGCCGTCGCGGCGGAGATCATGCCGGGCCGCCCGCCAGCGATCGCGACGATCACCGCGATGGAAAAGGAGGCATAAAGCCCGACCTTCGGATCGACGCCCGCGATGATCGAAAAGGCGATGGCTTCGGGAATGAGGGCCAGCGCGACGACGAGACCGGCGAGCACGTCGCCGCGAATATTGCCGAACCATTGCTGGCGATAGGCGTCGAGGGAAAGCATCGAAAAACGCAACAAGGAGGAATTCCGCAACAAGAGGGACAGACGCGGAACCGGCGGGTGCCGCGCGAACGGGAGATGGGGGTGCCTGGGGTTGTCCGGCGGGTCGGCGGCCGGAAGAGCCACCCGGCCTTGCGCCGGGTCCTGATACGATGCCGCTTGTTAGACCGATTTATGCTGCGATGCAATATAAAAGAGGGCGCGCAGCTTATCGCTGAGGACCGCTATGCGTCGATCCGGCTCTCAACTTCTCGCCGTCATTGCGAGGAGCGGCAAAGCCGCGACGAAGCAATCCAGGGCCGCTTGCTCCTCGCGATGACGCGTCCTCTCACTCCCAATCGTCATGGCGTGGCTTGTGTGAACGACCAGCGCCTTTTTTCGTGCGTAGACGGATAAAATCGACATATCCTATAGCCCTCGTCAGTATCTGGCAGGGAGAATGCGGAATGCCGACGTTTATTTCGTCTGCGATACAAAGGGCGGAGTACGATCCACATTCTCATGTGCTCCAAATCTGGTTTGTGGAGTCGGGAGGTCCCTATGATTATTTTGGGGTTCCCCAGCACATTTTCGATGGGCTTTGTCGTGCGATTTCAAAGGGCACATATTTCAACGATCATATAAGGGATCGATTTGGAGGATAGGGTAACAGCATGTCATTCGAATTCAGGACGGTGGATGATTTAGTGAGGATCGCGCGTGCAGGTGCTGGGTTTGTTTTAGATGCTGGTTCTCGAACGACGGACGATCTGGTTCGGATTGCCCGTGCTGGTGCGGATGCAGGCGCGAAGATAGTTTTTAGAGGCGTCGCGAATCGTGCAACCGACGATCTCGTGAGAATTGGGCGTGCGGGCGGTGGCATCATACAATTTGAAGGATAGAGGTGCTTTCGAAACTCCGATAGCGCATGCCAACAGCATCTCGCCAAAAACTTTGCGATAAGCTCGCGCATCCTTGGTGTGGCGACTGCTTTTAGGTCCACATATGGCCGATTACAAAGAGACTTTGAGAGCCGCACCGTTGCGGATCGGCATTTCAACGCGCGCCCTCTTCGATCTTGAAGAAGAACACGCCGTTTTCGTCAGCGATGGTGTGAAGGCTTATGCTCAGCTTCAGCTGCAGCGAGAGGACTTGCTTATTGGCAAAGGGTGTGGATATGAAGTTGTTGAAAGGTTGCTTCGTCTCAACGAGGCTGATGCCGACCCTTTCGTAGAAGTGATGCTTCTCTCCCGAAATTCTCCGGATCTTTCCTTGAGGGCGTTTAACTCCGTCAAGGAGTACAAGTTGGCGATAAAGACAGGAAGCTTCACTAGTGGGAGGTCGCTGGGACCGTATATCCCAGCTTGGAAGATCGATCTGTTTCTCTCGAATGAAACGGACGACGTTAAAGCCGCGATCGCCGCTGGTGCTGCCGCTGCAAAATTGGGAACTGTTCCGCCTGGGTGGCAAACAATGCCGGAGGATGAAGTTCGAATTGCTTTTGACGGAGACGCTGTCGTCTTCAGTGCAGAATCCGACGAAATCTACAAAAGGGAGGGATTGCAAGCCTTCCTCGTGCATGAAACTGAAAATGCCAAAAAGCCAATGGCTGGCGGACCTTTTGGTAACTTCCTCAAGAAGCTGTCAATCTTGCGGCACGTTTATATGGGAAAGGGGGGCGTAAGCAAAGTTCGCATTGGCATCGTCACCTCTCGAAACGCGCCGGCGCATGAGCGGGTCATCCATACACTACGAGCTTGGGGGACCGCTGCCGACGAAGCACATTTCGTCGGTACCGAAAACAAAACACCTCTTCTCAAGGCGTTCGGCGCTCACATATTTTTCGATGACCAAGAAAAGCACGTTTTGGGTGCTTCTGGCGTTGTTCCATCAGGTCACGTGCCAGGTCCGCACGATCCTGAAAATCCAGTGATTCCCGCAGATTGATGGTCTGAACTCTCACACCGACTCCCCACCCGCACTCACCAGCACCTTCCCGTGCCGTCCGCCCGTCTGTGCCCGGATCAATGCCTCGCGGATATCCTCGATCGCATAGACGCTGTCGACCGGCGCATGGATCGCGCCCTTCCGCATCTGTTCCGCGAGCTCCGCATAGATCGCCCTGATCTCTTCCGCCGAACGCCGCGCCAGGAAGCGACCGAGCATGAAGCCGGTAAACGTCACGCCCCGGAAGAAGAGATCGGCAACGGTGACGGCGGGCGCCGCGCCCGACATGCCGCCATAGGTGCAGACGGTGCCTTCATCGCGCAGGCACGCAGCGATCCGCGCCGTCGCCTCGCCCGAC
>JAGUWA010000308.1 GCA_020062605.1 Parvibaculum sp.
CAGCCTCGCCGCCATCGGCGTCGCGCTGCAGATGGGCATCGGCGACGGACAGATCCGAGCCGCTCTCGAAGGCTTCGGCGGCGTCAAGCGGCGCTTCACCTTTGTGGGCGAATGGAACGGCGTGCGCATCTACGACGACTACGGGCATCATCCGGTTGAGATCGCGGCGGTGCTGCAGGCCGCGCGCTCGGCGAGCGCGGGGCGCACCATCGCCGTCGTCCAGCCGCATCGCTACACGCGGCTTCACAACCTCTTCGACGAGTTCTGCGCCTGCTTCAACGACGCGGATGCGGTGATTGTCGCCGATGTCTACGAGGCGGGCGAAAAGCCCATCGAAGGCGCAAGCCGCGATGCGCTGGTGCAGGGACTGCGCGACCGCGGGCATCGCGACGTGATGCCGCTCGATGGGCCGGAGGCTCTGCCGGGTCTTATCGCGAAAGTCGCGAAACCCGGCGATCTCGTCGTTTGCCTCGGTGCGGGCAACATCACCTATTGGGCGAACGACCTTGCCGCGAACCTCAAGGCGCTCGGCAAGAAGAAGCCCGCGAAAGCGAAGCCTGCGGCGAAGAAGTCCGCGGCGAAAAAGCCGGGGAGGGGGAAATGATGGCTGCCGAAGCCCGCACTTCCTCACTGATCGACCGGCTGCCGCCCGTGCGGGGCGAGCTCATTGCCGATGCGCCGCTTGCGCCGCTCACCTGGTTCCGCGTCGGTGGCCATGCGGAAGTTCTGTTCCGTCCGGCGGATGCCGACGATCTTGCCGCCTTCCTGAAGGGCACGCCTGAAGACGTGCCCGTGACGGTGGTTGGCGTTGGCTCCAATCTGCTGGTCCGCGAAGGCGGCGTGCCGGGCGTTGTCATCCGGCTCGGCCGCGAGTTCATGAATATCGAGGTTCAAGAGGGGGACTGCGTTCGCGCAGGCGCGGCGGCGCTCGACGTTGCCGTGGCCCGCGCGGCGCAGGAAGCGGGGATCGCAGGGCTCGAATTCTTCCGTGGCATTCCCGGCTCCATCGGCGGCGCGCTGCGCATGAATGCGGGCGCCTATGGCCGCGAGACGAAGGACGTGCTCGTCGCCGCCGTCGCGATCGACCGCAAGGGCGAGCGGCATGTGCTGACGCTCGCCGACATGGACTACAGCTATCGTCACAGCGGTGCGCCGGAAGATATCATCTTCGTTGAGGCGCTGTTCCAGGGCGCGCCGGGCGACAAGGCGGAAATTCTCGCCCGCATGAACGAGATCACGGCCTCGCGCGAGGCGACGCAACCGATCCGCACGCGCACCGGCGGTTCCACCTTCAAGAATCCGGACGGCAAGAAGTCCTGGCAGCTTATTGACGCAGCCGGCTGCCGCGGGCTTCGCAAGGGTGGGGCGCAGGTGTCGGAGCTTCACTGCAATTTTCTCATCAATACCGGCGACGCGACCGCCACCGATATCGAAGACCTCGGCGAAGAGGTGCGCGCGCGTGTGAAAGAGACAAGCGGCGTGACGCTTCACTGGGAAATCCGCCGGATCGGTGTTCGCGCCGAAGGCACGAACAAGAGTGGGGGCCGCGCATGAGTAACGGAAAGCACGTCGCGGTTCTCAAGGGCGGTTGGAGCGCGGAGCGCGAGGTGAGCCTCGTGTCGGGGCGCGGCTGCGCGGAAGCGCTGAAGAGCCGCGGCTACCGCGTGACCGAGATCGACGCGGGGCGCGATCTTGCGGACCAGATTCTGAAAGTGAAGCCGGATGTCGCCTTCAACGCGTTGCACGGGCGCTGGGGCGAGGATGGCTGTGTGCAGGGCCTGCTCGAAATCCTGCGCGTGCCCTACACGCATTCGGGTGTGCTCGCTTCCGCGCTCGCCATGAACAAGGAGCGGGCAAAGCCCGTCTTCCGCGCGGCGGGGCTTCCCGTTGCCGAAAGCATTGTCGTGCCGCGCGAGCAGGCGGCCTATGGCCATGTCATGGACCCGCCCTATGTCATCAAGCCGGTGAGTGAAGGCTCCTCCGTCGGTGTCTTCATCGTGCGCGAGGGCGACAACAGGCCGCCGGCTGAGCTCACTTCGCCCGAATGGAACCTCGGCAACGAGGTGATGGTGGAACGCTACATCGCGGGCCGTGAACTCACTTGCGCGGTTATGGGCGAAGAAATTTTCGGCGTCACCGAAATCATCGCCAACACCGCCTTCTACGATTACGAAGCGAAGTACCAGACGGGCGGATCGCGCCATGTCATTCCGGCGCCGCTCGACGAACATGTCTATGCGGAGGTGCAGCGGCTGACGCTTGCCGCGCACAAGGCGCTCGGCTGCCGCGGCGTTTCCCGCGCCGATTTCCGCTTCGATGACACACGGCCGGGCAAGACCGAACTCATTCTTCTCGAAGTGAACACGCAGCCCGGCATGACGCCGACATCGCTCGTGCCGGAACTCGCGGGACTCGCAGGTTATTCCTACGGCGAACTCGTGAACTGGATGGTGGAGGACGCATCATGCGACAGGTGAAGGCCCAGTCGCGCACGGGTGTCCGCGCGGCGCCAAAGAGGAAGGGCTCGAAAATCGCGCCGGGCAAGCGGCGCAACGCGAGCGCCATGAGCACGTTCGGCCGTCGCAGGGAGC
>JAGUWA010000125.1 GCA_020062605.1 Parvibaculum sp.
CCTCGGCGGCGACGGCGCGCATGGTGAGCGCCTCGGGCCCGCCTGCGTCGCAGACGCGGCGCGCGGCGGCAAGGATCGCCTTGCGCTTGTGATCGCGCAGATCCTCGCGGCGTCTTTCGGCGGCGCCGGCCATCAGAATTTATAGGTCGAGCGGGAGATGCCTTCGGCGATGGGCCCGCCGCCATCGCGCTCCTTCACGGCCTGCTGAAAGCCGACTTCCTCCGCGCGTTGCTTGAACCAGACGCCTTCGGGCGAGTGGCGGGTGATACCGTCGAAGAGGGTGGCGAACATCTGCGTCGTCTGCAGGCCCATATTCTCGTAGGCCTGATTGACGAGGAGCTTCTGCATCATGAGCTGGTTGCGCGGCACGCCCGCCATACGCGCGGCAAGCGCCTCGACGCGGGCATCGAGTTGCGCTTCGGGCACGGCTTCGAGGATGAGACCCATTTCGGCGGCTTCCGCTCCGCTTACGAGATCGCCCGTGAAAAGCATCCGCTTCGCGCGCTCGGGCCCGAGGCGATAGACCCACATGGCGGTGGTGGGGCAGCCCCAGACGCGGGCCGGCGGATAGCCGATCTTCGCGTCGTCCGCCATCACCACCATGTCGCAGCAGAGCGCGATGTCGGAGCCGCCCGCGACGGCGAATCCCCGGACCTTGGCGATGGTCGGCTTGTGCGAGCGCCAGAGGGACATGAAGTCCTTCGTGTTGGCGAACATCATGTTGAAATCGACCATTGGGTCCCATGGGGGGTCCCAGGGGCGCGGGTCGCCGGCCGGGACGCCTGTGCCCCGATTTCCCGCCGGGGCCTCGGCGAAATCCTTGAGGTCGTAGCCGGCGCAGAAGGCGCGGCCTGCGCCCGTCAGCACGATGACATGGACGCCGTCGTCCTCGTTCGCCATGTCGACGGCCCTCGCGATCTCGCGCGGCATGCCCGACGCGATGGCATTCAAGCGGTCCGGCCGGTTGAGCATGATGGTGGCGACGCGGCCCTGCTGCTCGTAGACGATGTGCTCGAAGGACATGGACTTCTCCCGAATTTGCGCGGCCTATTGAACATATATCAATTTATTGAACATTGTTCAATTTGTAGGAATTTTGTACTGACTTGCGTATTCCGGAATCCGGTATAGACTTTCCACATGATCCGCTCGTTCCGCTGCAAGGACACGGCCCGGCTGTTTGCCGACGAGGATGTTCCGCGCTTCGGAGCGATCGAGAAAGCGGCGCGGCGCAAGCTTCTGCTGCTTAACGCCGCCCGGAAGGTCGAGGAGTTGCGCGTACCGCCAGGGAACCGGCTCGAAGCGCTAAAAGGCGAAAGACGCGGCCAGTATTCGATCCGGATCAACGACCAGTGGCGCATCTGCTTCGTCTGGCAGAACGGCGATGCGGCCGATGTCGAAATCGTCGACTATCACTGAGCGAGGATAAAAAGATGAGCAAGCGGACAAAGAAGCTGGACCCCATTCCGCCGGGCGAGATTCTGCTTGAGGAGTTCATGAAGCCGCTCGGCCTCAGCCAGAACCGCCTTGCGCGCGACCTCGACGTGAACGTTGCCAGGATCAGCGAGATCGTGAGGGGAAAGCGCGGGATTACCGCCGACACCGCGCTGCGGCTGGCCAAATATTTCGGGACGACGCCCGAACTCTGGCTCAACCTGCAGAGCGATTACGACCTTCGCCTCGCGCGGCGCGACGTGTGGCCCGACGCAGAGCCCCGGGTGCGGGAACTCAGCGCCGCCTGACGCTAGCCCACCGCCTTGGCGAGGAATTCGTCGGCACGCTTGTTGGCGGCGGCGGCGATTTCGCCGGGGAAGGCGACGAAGCCGTGGGCACCGCCCGGATAGACGGCAAGTTCCGCCTCGTTGCCGGCCGCGATCCAGCGCGAATACATGAAAAGGCTGTCGTCGATCAGCGCGTCGCGCGTGCCGATGGTGAAAAGGGCCGGCGGCATGTCGTGGAGGCGCGCATAGAGCGGCGAGACATCCGGGTCTCGGCGGTCGACTTGCGGCGGCATGAAGGCGTCGCCGAACTTCTCGATGTCGATGGTGCGCAGGATGAGGCGCTCGTCGCCGAAGGCCTTCTGGCTCGGCGTCATCGACATGTCGAAAGCGCCGAAGACGAGGTTCGCGCCCTTGAAGCCCGTGTAGCCGTGACGGTCGCGCATGCGGAGCAGCGTGACGGCGGAGAGATGGCCGCCCGCCGACTCGCCGCCGATGGTGAGCGCGTCGGTGCCGAATTCCGATTTCGCGTTCTTCGCCAGCCAGACGGCGGCGGCCTCGCAATCGTCCGGCCCTGCGGGATAAGGATTTTCAGGCGCGAGGCGATATTCGACGCTGACGCAGGCAAGTCCCGCATTGTCCGCAATGCGCTCCAGCATGGGGTCCTGCTGGTCGGCGGCGCCGAGCGTCCAGCCGCCACCATGAATGTGGAGATAGACGCCCTTGGGGCTCGTTTCCGGGGCGACGATGCGGAGCTTCACCTTGTTGCCTTTGCCGTCGATCTCGATTTCGCGGGCGCGCGGCGATTTCGGCGCGAGGGGGAAGGCGCCCTCGCCTCTTGCGCGCTGATCGCGGACGGTCTGAACGCCGATATCCCACCACTCCGGCATGTCCTTCATGGCAGCGACGATGAAATCGTTGATGCCCTTCGTTTCGGCGGAAATGGCTTCGGCGGTGAAAAGCTTCGGATCGAACGGATTGCTGGCAGACATTTTCTCTTCCCGATGAAGGTTGCGTTTCTTTGGCGAAATTAGACTTGATGTTCAGACAATCCGCCAGCCCCAACGATCCGCGCCCGCGTCCATGCGCGACGTGACCTCAAGGCGCAGATGCCGGTTGTGGACGGCGAGCGCGCCTTCGAAGAGCGCGTTCCAGGCGTCGAAACAGGCGGGCGTGACGCCTTGCTTGCCGTTCATCATGCGCCAGGTTCGGGTCGAGACTTCCGCGCCCGCGACTTCCGCCGCATCGCCGCCCGCTTCGAGAAACGTGGCGAGGTAGTGGGCGAAGGCCTGCGGATCGTTCTGCTTCACGCCGATGAAGGCAGCGGTCGCGTCGTAGCACTGCATGCCGATGAGGCGGCCCGTTTCCTGCCCGAGCTTCAACGCCTCCTCCTCGCCGAAGAGCGACACGGCGGCGGGCAGGATCGAGCGGATATATTGCACGGCGTAGTTCCGCTTCGCCTTGACCATGCGCTCTTCCGACCATTCGACATGGGGGAGCTTCGCGGGGTCGACGTCCGGTCCCTCCTCGTCGAAGCGGAAGCGGAGACGCTCGTTTTCGGCGAGAGGGCGATCCTCCTCGATGAAATAGCCTTCGAGACAGGGGTCGACGCGCGTGGTGATGGAGGTGCAGACGAAGCCGAGATTCGGATTGCCGAGCGAGACGCCGACCTGCGAGTGGAAGCCGCGCATGAAGGCCACACTGACCTCGTTCGGCACGGCGCAGATGGCCGCGCCGTCCCATATCCAGCGGGGCGGGAGGTAACGCACCCAGGCTTTCCTGTCGCTTTCGGGAATGAACTCGCACTTCACGCCGCCGACATGGTTCGCCAGATAGATGTATTGCGCGCAGGCGACGGCGGGAGGGAGGTGCGAGAGGCCCAGGATCTTCCAGCCGGCGAGAAACTTCTCTTCATGCTGAGCGCGAAAGGTGCGGAAGTTGAGTTCCGTCGCCGCCGCCTCGCCCTTGAAGACCACGGCGCGCAGGATGAGCCCCGTCAAAAACCGCTGATGAAGCTCCGCGCTGGCGCGCCAGGCGTTGAGTTCCTGTTCGCTTGCTATGGCCATCCGCCCCTCCCCTTTTTCTGGAGGGGCAGAATAGCGATCAAACAGCCGCGGCGTAAGGCGGGGCGGGGTCGTATTGCATGGCAAGCTGGGTGAGCTGCGCATGGTCCTCGCCATGCATCTGGCCGGTGAGCCAGAGCGCCATGTCGATGCCGGCCGAGACGCCTGCCGCCGTGACGAGATTGCCGTCGCGGACATAGCGGATGTTTTCGAGGGC
>JAGUWA010000430.1 GCA_020062605.1 Parvibaculum sp.
CAAGGACCGGCGAACGCTGATCTTCGCCGGTGTGTGGATCGGGCTCAATGTGCTGTTCGGGGCGACGCCGCTCAGCGGCATTTTCGGCGTGACGGCGCAGGTCGCCTGGGAAGCGCATCTCGGCGGCTTCCTGTTCGGGCTGCTGTTGTTCGGCTTCTTCGACCCGCTGCGCCTGTCGCCTTCCGGAGGGCCGGGCAATGTCGGCTATGGCGAATGGCTGGGAGACCAGGGAAGGGAAGACGGGGGTCATTGAATCCGCTGGCAGGCGAACCACATTGAAAAAAGGCCCTTTGTCCCCCACGGCCTTTTTCAGGAGGAGATCCCATGAGCGACACATCCGCGCATTCGGACGGACAGCCCGAAGGTGCTGCGCATACGGCTTATGACGGCGAGGCTCCGTCGCAGCGCAAGGAGTTGTGGTTTCGCCTTCTCTACATGATCGCGTTCTGGTTTCTCGGCAATATCGCCTTCTCGGTCGCGATCTTTCTGGGTGCGCTGCAATTCGTCGTCGTCCTCATCACCGGCAACAAGAACGAGGAGTTGCGCGCCTTCAGCCGCAACCTCATCCAGTATGTGTGGGAGTGCCTTGCCTTCGTGATCTTCGCGCGCGAGGAAAAGCCGTTCCCGCTCGGACGTTTTCCGTCCGTCACTCATCCCGATTGAGGCGGTCGAGCTTTTTTCGCCCTTCGGGCGTCAGCAGGCCGCGGAGGATCGCTCCCGTCGTTACGTTGAAGCGCTTCTCCGCGGCTTCCGCGCTTGCATGAAAGCCCGCAAGTTCCAGGCTGCACAGGCCATGGACGGCTGCCCACAGGGCATCGGCGAGTACGTCCGCCCCGACATTGGTAGGAAGGCTTCCTTCCTCGATACAGGCCGTCACCGCGTCGAACATGATCCGGTAGGAGCGGTGCCCCGTGACGTTGCGCGCGGCCGGGTTGCCGTCCGCCGTGTCGCCATGGCGAAGCGCATCCGGCACGGGCAGCGTCGAGCTGATCATCAGCGCGTAGTAGGACGGGTTCTTCAACGCGAAGCTGCGATAGGCAAGCGCGAGATCGTGCAGGCGGCGCAGTGGCTGCCGGTCTTTCGGCACTGCCTCCTCGGCGGCGGCGAGACGATTGTAGGCTTCCTCGAAAAGGGCGGTTATCAGGCCCTCCTTGCCGCCGAAAGCGGTGTAGACGGCCATGGTGGAGGCGCCCACGCGGGCGGCGAGCTTGCGCAGGGAAATGGCGTCCGGTCCGCCATGGACGAGCATTTCGCTCGCCGCGTCCAGAAGCGCCTCGCGCTGGGCGCTGCGCCGCGCTTCGGCGGCGCTCATTTCCGTACCCATACTCATGCGCCCTCTATCGAACAGGCTTGACGACAAGTCCAGCTGCTTTCATTATAGCAAATATAACACTGTTATGAACATGGTGCGGCGAGGCCGTCCAGGGAGGACCCGAGATGTCGAAGCCCTTTCCGAACACCCTGTTTCTGCAGGCGAATTTTGCGCCGGTGATGGCCGAGTGCGATGCGCCGGAGCTTGTTGTGGTCACGGAAGGCGAACTGCCGCGCGACCTCGCGGGCACGCTTTACCGCAACGGACCGAACCCGATGTTTCCGCCGTTCGGCGACAAGCATCACTGGTTCCTCGGCGAGGGCATGGTGCATGCGATCCATGTGGAAGGCGGCAAGGCGAGCTATCGCAACCGCTGGGTGCGCACGGAGCAGTACGAGGCGCAGCGCAAGGCGGGCGAGCGGCTCGTGCCGACGGGCTTCGGCGAAGCGGGTGTCGCGGGCGCCGAGACCATCAAGCGCAACGTCGCGAACACGAACATCGTCTGGCATGCGGGCAAGCTGCTTGCGCTCGATGAAGGCAATTCGCCCGTCGCGATGGATGGCGACACGCTCGACACGCGCGGCTCATGGACCTTCGAGGGCAAGTATGAAGGGCCGATGACGGCGCATCCGAAATTCGATCCGCGCACGGGCGAGATGCACTTCTTCGGCTACATGGCGGCGGGTCCGGGAAGCGCGGTGATGTCCTACCAGGTGGTGGACCGCGACGGGAAGCTCATGCGGACCGACATGTTCCCGACGCCCTATGCGAGCATGGTGCACGACTTCATCGTGACCGACGATCACGTGATCTTTCCGATCTTTCCGGCGACGATCGACGTGGAGCGCATCTTAATCCCCCGGTGCGGGGATAAAGCAGGGCGACTGTCACGCGACTGTCATTGAAACGTCATGTGACAGTTTCGGGATTTGTCCGGCTTCCATCGGATGGACGAGTCCCGACTCCCTTTCCCGACACCAGAATACGTAGCGAGGGTGGCGAGGGGACAAGTCGCGCGGGCCGTCACGCGACTGCCATTGAAACGTCATGCCACGGGAATTGTGCATGCCCATGTGCACGTGCATGTACGATTTCACCGGTCAGCCGCGCGGCGAGGGCGTTCAAGCGCACGTTCCGATGTGCGTTTGAGAGAGCGCTTGCGAGTCATTGTGCATTTGCGTGTGCGGATCGAGGTGTCCCGATGGACGGCCCGGAGTTCACCGCCCCTGGATTGCCGCGTCGCGCTGTCGCGCTCCTCGCAATGACGCTAGTGGGAGGGACTCAGAAGAGCGGTTCTTCGTAGACGGGTTCACCGTCGATGCGGAGTTGCTTGATGGCGGGGGTGCCGTCCTTTCCGAGAGCGACATCGACGGTGAGCTTGCCGTCGTTGCGGATGTTTTCGAGTTCGCGGCCTTCGCCTTCGGGAACGAAATAGCTTTCGATGCCGTAGTTGACGTTCAACACGGAGCAGTCGCTGCATGGCGGTGCGGGAACATCCCCTTCGCTTCCCGGAGAGGCTGTCGTTGCCGGTGGCGACATATAGGTAATCCGTCCACGAATTATCCGATCGTCAGGCGCGGCCTCGTGGCCCTCATGCCAGACAGAGACGGCCTTCCATGTTTCGTTTTCCTGTGCGAGTTCGACGAGAACGGTATCGCCGGAGGTGAAGTCGCTGTCGCCTTCGAGATATGCAAGCGGAAGCTGCGCGATGTCGTAAGTGAGGATGACGTAGTCGCCGCGGAAGATGTCGCGCGGATCGACGGGGGCGGTGCGAAGCGTCACTACCCTGTCGGAGCGGAGGAGCGAGACGCGGTCCCAAACCATGGCGGCGAGGAAGAGCGACTGGCCGATGAGGAGAGCGAGGACGGCGAGGGCGAAGCGGTTCATGCGGCGTCTCCTTCGACCTGCTGGACCAGACGGCGGCGCATGCGCTCCATGACGAGGGAGCCGACGATGAGCAGCACGCCGCCAAGCGCGAAGAAGATGGCGGTGTCGAGCAAGGAGCCCATGGTCTCGAAGTAAAGATAGAGAACCTCGGCGCCGAAGGCGACAAAGCCGAAATTGACGGCGAAGCGGAACTCATGCGCCGTGCCGTAGGACACGAGCCAGGCGGCGAGCGCGAGGAAGAGCGCGGCGTAGACCCAGGGCACGAGCGCGGGCGCGGCACTGTCGAGCGCGGGGTAGGCGAGCGAGGCGAGCGCGAGGATGGCGATGCCGGCCGCGTGGCGCAGCTCCAGCAGTCCGCGCGCGACATCGAGAACCGCAAGCACCGCGACGATACCCAGCATGGCGAGGAGCAGGGGCGAATAGAGGAGGGCATTTTCGCCGAGCGCACGGTCCGGGCTCAACTGCCAGACCCAAAAGAGGGCGAAGGCGATGAGGATGCCATAGGCTCCGGCGGCGGAGGCGAAGCGCGGTGCGCGGCCCGAGACGAAGAGCGCCGCAAGCCAGATGGCGAGGGCTTCGAGAAGATAGAAGAGTGCGAGCCAGGCAGGGTCGATGCGAAAACTCTCCGCGATGGACGGTCCCCAGATCGCCTGCCAGATGAAACCCGCGATGAGCGCCAGGTGGAAGCCGGGCAGCCATGACAGGCGGAGCGAAAGCGCGAGGGCGGCGGCCCATGGTAACCAGAAAGCCCAATGCGGCGTGGTTTCCTGAAGGCTCAAGGTGAAGCCGGTCCAGACAATGGCGAGGAGGATGCCAAGCGCGAGGGCTGGACGCGAGGGAAGAAGCCATGCCGCCGCAAGCGAGGCGATGCACCAGGCAAGGACGCCGCCCGGATCGTCGGTGACGATGTGATAGATCTGCGCGATGAGCATGATGCCGCCGCCGAAGAGGCCAAGGCCGATCAGGACGGCGGCCTGCGCGAAAGCCGGATGGCCGCGCCGCTCAAGCGGAATGGCCGCGATCCATGCCGCCCACATGGCGCCGAAGATCATGACGAGTTTGGCGAGCTTTGAAATCTCCGCCCAGTTGGCGGCGACGAAGCTCATGACCGCAAAACCGATCAGCACTGCGCCGAGCATTGCGAGGATGGCCGGCATGCGCCGCGCGGAGGGACGCTGCTGCGCCGATTTCAGGATCGCTTCCGCGCTTGCGGGCGTGACCCAGCCGCGCTCGATCCAGAGATCGATGTCGCTTCTCAGGCGGTGGAGATAGGCGCGTTGCCACATGGGTGAGCCGCTTCTTCTCTTCTACGGGGGCAGGAAGGTGACCGTCGGATCGCAGGACTCAACAAGGGCAGCGCCCGATTATCGGGCGGCGGACGGGGAAGTCAAAACCGCCATCGAGGGCTGCCCGGGAAACGGCAGATTCCTGCGATTTGCATGTATCTTCTTGTCGGGCGCGGCGGAATGCCGCATCATTCTTCAGGGAAAGCCGGTGCGGGGGAGGGACCGCAGCGGTGGGGCCTGCCGGGTCCAACATGCGGAGGAACGTCATGAACGTCGCCACCATTCTCAAGGCCAAGGGTACGGATGTCACGAGCGTGAGCCCGGACACGACGCTTCGCGATGTCGCGGTGCTGCTGACGGAGCGCCGGATCGGCGCCGCGGTGGTGATGCAGGACAAGAAAGTGATGGGCATCGTGTCCGAACGCGACATCGTGAAAGCGGTCGCGAACGGCGGCGGCAACGCGCTCAATGCGCCCGTGCGCGACGTGATGACCTCGCGCGTGGTCACCTGCAGCCTCAACGACTCCGTCGACGAGCTGATGGACTCGATGACGATGGGCCGCTTCCGCCACCTGCCGGTGATCGAGAACGGCGAACTCGTGGGCATTGTCTCGATCGGCGACGTGGTGAAGCATCGCATCGCCGAGACCGTGATGGAAACGGAAGCGCTGCGCCTCTACATCGCGAATGGCTGAACCGCGCCGGCGAAACGCCTAGCTCATGATCTCGATGATTTCGCGGATCTGGGGGATCGCTTCTTCGGCGGCTTCTTCGCCGAGACGGATCAACTCGTCCGCGTGATCGAAGTCGAGCAGGCTCAGATGGCCGACCTTCGGCGCGATCATGATGTCCGGCGGGTCGCCCGCCATGCGCATGCGGGCAAGGCGGTCCTGAACGATGTTCAGCGAAGCGAGCATGACGCTGGCGATGCCGGGCTCGCGCCGCTTGCCGCCGATGACGCGGCGCATGAGTTCCTGCTCGGGCGAGCGCTTCCAGCGGAGGTTCCGGAGGCTCTTGCGGATGCGTTCGGCGACGGCGGGTGAGGCGGCGCCTTCCAGCATTTCGGTTTCGATCTCGGCTTCTTCCTCTTCCTTCTCCTCAATCTGCTCTTCCAGCTCGTGCAGGATGGCGTCTTCGGGGGAGACGGGCGCGGAAGCGCGGATGTAGCCGGGGAAGGCGGTCTCGTGGGCGCGGCGGCGCGCGGCCGGGTCGAAAGGATCGTTGTTGAGGTTGACGGCGATGACGACGCGGGCGCCAAGCGCGCGCGCCGCCGACACCGGTACTGGATTGACCAGCGCGCCGTCGACCAGCCAGCGGCCGCCAATCTTCACCGG
>JAGUWA010000219.1 GCA_020062605.1 Parvibaculum sp.
GCGCGCGGCGAGGTGCCGGTGGGCGCCGTCATCGTGGACGGGGCGGGGCGCATCGTCGCACGGGCGGGCAACCGGACGCTCGAGCTCAAGGATCCGACGGCCCACGCCGAACTTCTGGCGATCCGCGAGGCCTGCGCCGGGCTCGGCACCGAACGGCTCATCGGATGCGATCTCTACGTCACCCTTGAACCCTGTCCCATGTGTGCGGCAGCTATTTCCTTTGCCCGCCTGAGACGACTCTATTACGGGGCGGCGGATGAGAAGGGCGGCGGCGTCGACCACGGTCCCCGCATCTTCGCGCAAGCGACCTGCCATCACAGGCCGGACGTCTATGGCGGTATCGCCGAAAGCCGTGCCGTCGGCCTGTTGCGGCGTTTTTTTGCAGTACGGCGCGGTTGAGGACTTTCAGCGGCTTTCCGCGTGATTTGCGCTCCCCGACCCGTTAGAGTGCCCGCATTCGACATTGAGAAGGGGGCTGCGGTCCCCGACCCACAAAAATACGAAGGGGAGATTGATGAACTTCGACCACAACGAAAAAACCAAGGAGCTGCTCGCGCGTCTCGAGCGGTTCATGGATGACCACATCTATCCGAACGAGAAGACCTATAACGACCAGATGGATGCCTTCCGCAAGGCGGGCGACCCCTGGCAGGTGCCGCAGATTCTGGAAGACCTGAAGCCGAAGGCGAAGGAAGCCGGGCTGTGGAATCTATTCCTGCCCGAATCCGAGCGTGGCGGCGGCCTCTCCAACCTCGAATACGCGTCGCTCTGCGAGATCATGGGACGTGTCGGCTGGGCGTCGGAAGTTTTCAACTGCTCCGCGCCGGACACCGGCAACATGGAAGTGATCGAGCGCTACGGCAATGAACGCCAGAAGAAGGAATATCTGGAGCCGTTGCTCGAAGGAAAGATGCGGTCGGCCTTCCTCATGACCGAGCCTGACGTCGCCTCTTCCGACGCGACGAACATTTCGACCCGCATCGAGCGCGACGGCAACGAATACGTCATCAATGGCCGCAAGTGGTGGTCGTCGGGCGTGGGCGATCCGCGCTGCAAGATCGCGATCCTGATGGGCAAGACGGACCCCAAGGCCGACACCTATCGGCAGCAGTCGCAGATCCTCGTGCCCATGGACGCGCCGGGCATCAAGGTCGTGCGCATGCTTCCCGTCTTCGGCTATGACGACGCGCCGCACGGCCATGCAGAAGTGCTTCTCGAGAATGTCCGCGTTCCGGCCGAGAACCTGCTTCTCGGCGAAGGCCGCGGCTTCGAGATCAGCCAGGGCCGCCTCGGGCCTGGCCGCATCCATCACTGCATGCGCACCATCGGCGTCGCCGAGCGCGCGCTCGAGATCATGGTGAAGCGTCTTCTCACCCGTGAGGCCTTCGGCAAGAAGATCGCCGAGCACTCGGTCTGGGAAGAGCGCGTGGCCCGCGCCCGCATCGACATCGAGATGGCCCGTCTGCTGACGCTCAAGGCCGCCTACATGATGGATACGGTGGGCAACAAGGTCGCTCGCGCCGAGATTGCCATGATCAAGGTGGCGGCGCCGAATATCGCGCTCAAGGTGATCGACGACGCGATCCAGGCGCATGGCGGCGGCGGCGTTACGACGGACTTCGGTCTCGCCAAGATGTATTCCGGCATGCGGACACTTCGCCTCGCGGACGGCCCGGACGAAGTGCACGCCCGGACCATCGCCAAGCTCGAGTTCAAGAAATACTCGAACCGGGTGCGCGCCGCGGCGGAGTAACACCCACACGACGAAACGACGGCCGGTTCCCACGGGGACCGGCCGTTTCATTACGGCGGCGAAAAAGACGGAAAACGCTCATGGGCATCGCAACCGGCATGAAGATGTACAATTCGCAGCTTTCCCCCTACGCGACGCGCTGCCGGATGGCCATCTACGCAAAGGACCTCGACGTTGAGTTCCTGGAAATGCCGGATCCGGACCTGGAACAGGAGTTCCACCGCATCGCGCCGATGCACAAGGTGCCGGTTCTGATCGATGGTGACGTGATCGTGCCGGAATCGGAAACGATCTGCGAATAACTGGAAGACAAGGGCCTCGGAAAGCCGCTACGGCCAACGGATGCCGCGGCCGCCGCGCGTATGCGACTCTTCGTCCGGATCGGCGATCTCTATGTAATGGAGCCGATGGGGGAGCTTTTCGGGCAGATCAACCCGACAGGCCGCGACCCGAAGCTGGTCGCGCGCGAACTCGGCGAACTCCAGAAGGCAATGGGCTGGCTCGAAGCCTATCTGACGGGCGACGACTATGCCGTCGGCAGCAGCCTGACGCTCGCCGACTGCGAACTGGTGCCGGTGCTTTTCTTCTTCGATCAGATCGGACCGATGTTCGGCAGCGTCAACCCGCTGCAGCAGTTCCCGAAAGCAGGCGCTTACTACAAGGGAATTGCGAATGAGCCGGCGGCGGCAAAAGTGCTCGCCGAACTCGATATTGCTCTCCGCCGAATGATGGCCGGCTGATATCAGCCTGCGGCAGCGCCTGGGAGCGGCCCATCCTCGACCAATTCGCCAAGTGGCAGTTGCGGCACCTGGCAATAAGGAATTTTCGGCAGCATTACGGTCACGCGCGTGCCGGCACCGGGTTCGCTCTCGATCGCCATGCGCCCGCCATGAAGCTCGGCGAGCGAGCGCACCAGCGCGAGACCGAGGCCCGTTCCCTGCTTGGCAAGCGCCGCATCGGTCGTCACTTGTTCGAAGGGCTGACCGAGGCGCGCGATCTGATCGGGCGGAATGCCGCGGCCCGTGTCGCTCACCGTCAGCAGGACTTCGCCGCCGAATTCATCCGCTTCGACCGAAATGCGGCCACCGACCGGAGTGAACTTGACCGCATTGGACAGGAGGTTGAGAAGGATCTGCTTGAGCGCACGCTCATCCGCCACGATCTCGCAGTCGTCGCCGCAGGCGACCGAGTGGACGATCTGCGCCCCGTTTTCCTCTGCCTTTCCGCGCACGAGCCGGACGCAGGATTCGATCAACGCTTTCACATCGAGCGTTTCCGGGTGAAGCTCGTATTTGCCGGCCTCGATTTTCGACATGTCGAGAATGTCGCTGATGAGATCGAGAAGAAGCGCGCCACTTTCGTTGATGAGCTGAGCATATTCCGAATAGCGCTCATGGCCGAGTGCGCCGAACATCTCCATGCGCAGGATATCCGAAAAGCCGATGATTGCATTGAGGGGCGTCCGGAGTTCGTGGCTCATGTTGGCGAGGAAGCGGGACTTCGTTCTGTTGGCGGCTTCGGCCCGCTCGCGTGCCTCGAGAAGTTCCATCTCGTGACGCTTGCGCTCGCTGATGTCGCGGGTGACGCCGATGATTTCGGCAGTGCGACCGTCGGAGTCGAGCGCGCGGCGCATCGTCGATTCAAGCCACACATAGTGGCCGTCCCTGTGCAGGCAGCGGTAGTCGAACTGCACCTGCTCGCCGTCCTGCGCACATTGAACGAAGGCTTTGCGTGCGCGCGGAAAGTCGTCCGGGTGGATCAGTTCTTCTCCGATCAGCTTGCCGTGAAATTCCTCCGGACTGCGCCCGAGGATGCGCTCGATGGCCGGTGAGATGAAGATAATGCGCGATTGCGCGTCGTAATACGCCACCACGTCCGAGGCTTGTTCCGTGAGGAGCCGGTATTTCGCCTCGCTCGCCTTTACCGCGAGTTCGGCCTCCACCTCTTCGTGGACATCCTCGGCGAGGCCGACCAGGGCGCCGATCTCACCGAAGGCATCGGCCTCCGCATAAGCATAGGTCTTGATGTAGCGGTAGCAGCTATCGCCCGTCCGAAACCGCGTGACGCACGTGACCGGCTCGTGCGTTTCGAAGGCATCGAGGAACTGCGAGAGAAGTTCGCCGCGGTCCTCTTCGTGAACAAGATGCTCGTACCAGTCGCCGCCGGCGGGAAGTTCGTCCCCGTCAAGACCGAGAATGCGTGCAACGCCTCGTGACCATTGCGGCGCGGGCTCTCCCTTCACCCAGCGCCAATGGCCGAAGCGCGCGAGTTGTTCGGCCTCGCGAAGCTGGTGTTCGAGCCGATAAGCCTCGGTGATGTCCTTGGAAACGCAGAGAATGCCGGCGATGTCCGGATCGGCAAGAAGGTTGCGCCCATGTGTTTCGACATGGAGCCAGCTGCCATTCGCGTGAGGCAGGCGGACCACCTCCAGAATCTCGGCGCCGGGTATCCTGGCGCATTCCTCGATCTTGCGGGCTACTCTTTCGCGGTCGTCAGGATGAACGAGATCGGCGACCTTCCGCCCGGTCAATGCCTCTTCCTGTCCTCCGAAAGCCTTGCGCACCGCCGGGCTCTGATAGGTGATGACACCTTCGCCATCGATGATCGTTAGGATGCCGCCCGCGTTTTCGATGAGGGCGCGGTAGAAGTGCGCACCGGGGGTCGCACGGGAACCGTCCGCACACGGTGTGTTTGATCGTCCCCGAGGTGTCCTGTCAGAAGGACGACCCATTGCCAATCCCCACTCCCGGCATTGCGCCATTGGACGGCCGGCGAAATGCTGCCCGTAATGTCCAGAATGGTAGGGGGATTTGCTTAACGTTCCCTTGAGCGGTGCGGCGCCGTTAAGAGAGCGCTAACCGTGTTTTTCGCGGATATTCGGCGATCAGGGACGCTGTACGGTCTGCCATGCGTGCTCTGCGAGATTGCGGCAGGCATCGCCAAGCGTTTTCGCGCGTTCCGAACTCGCATTGCCGTCGAGACCGCGCTTGTAGACGCCCTGGCTGATGGAAGCGAGGCGGAACATCGAGAAGGCGAGATAGAAATTCCAGTGCGGAATGCCGTCCCGGCCCGCATGGCGGCAATACTCCGCGACGAATTCCTCTTCGGTCGGCACGCCCGGCGTCTTCGTCCGGTCGACGGGTTCCGCGCCGCCGGCCACACCGAGAAGATCGTACATGCAGGTATAGGCAACGTCGGCAAGCGGGTGGCCGATGGTGCAGAGCTCCCAATCGAGCACGGCGATCATGCGCGGTTCGGTGGCATGGAACATCGTGTTGCCGAGGCGGTAGTCGCCATGGGCAATCGTCACCGACGGCTCATCCGGAATATGGTCCGGCAGGTATTTGATGAGTTCCTCCATCGCCGCGACGTCTGCGGTTTGCGCGCTGCGATATTGCTTGATCCAGCGTCCGATCTGGCGCTCGAAATAGTTTCCCGGCTTTCCGAAATCGCCCAAGCCGACTTTCTCGTAGTCGACCTTGTGCAGCTTTGCGAGGTTCTCGGCGAGGTTGGCATAGACGGCGCGGCGTTCTTCCTCGCTCGCCCCCGGCATGACCGGCTCGCGAAACACCCGGCCTTCCATGAAATCCATGACGTAGAACGATGTGCCGATGATGCTGTCGTCTTCGCAGAGCGCATACATGTGCGGCACGGGAACGTCGGTCTCGGCAAGCGCCTTCATCACCCGATATTCGCGGTCGACCTGATGCGCGCTTGCAAGGAGCTGTCCCGGCGGCTTCTTGCGCATCACATAGCGCTTGCCGCCGCCGGGGCCGGTCGTCGTGAGCAGGAAAGTCGGGTTCGACTGACCGCCTTCGAACTGGCGGACTTCAAGATCGCCGCCGAAGCCTTCCACCGCCTCGCGGCAGAAAGTCTCGAGACGCTTCACGTCGAAGCGGTGCGCCTCGCGGATGGGCGTCGTTTCCAGATCGGCTTGTGCAGCCTCGGTCATGTTCCTCTCCCGAAGAAATATCTTTGGGGGAGACTTAGCACGCGGCCGCCGGGCGGCAAAGACAGCGCCGCCGGACGCAGCGGCCGCCTCGCAAAGGCGTCAGGCTGCGTCCTGATTTTCCTCGAAGCCTTCGGACATCACGCCCGAAACCCGCCGCCTCCGCGCATTGTGGATGACGGAACCCGGCTTGTCGTCCGCGTCGGGACGCGACGTCGCCATGCGGATCACTTCCCTGTAGCCGGATTTCGTCTCGATCCGCTCGCCATAGCCGTTGGCGATCAGGAAGGCGCGGGTCTTGGGCAGGTTGTAGCAGGGCACCCACATCAGGAGGTGATGCTCGACATGGTAGTTCACCCAATAGGGCGCGACGAGCGCACGCTCCAGCAGATTCGCCTTGGTTGTGCGTGCATTGCCGAAGGGATCGTTGTTGTCCGGCACCATCGCATGTTCGGCGATGTTGCGGATGCGTGTAATCGCCTGATGCCATGTAAGGAAGGGGACGAGCCAGAGAGCGAAATAGAGATACCAGTGACCGCTGGCCGCAAGCACACCGAAGATGGCGAGCTGCGCGAGTGTCGCGCGGCCGAGCTTCTCCCGGTAGTTCCTGAGCCGCTGTTCGAGCGGCCATTCGGCTTTGCCGAGGGCATTGAGGATCTGCGCCTTTCGCTGCTGGTAGCCGGTCTGGCCGGTAATGTCGCGAACCATCTTGCGCTTGAAGCTCTTGCGCGTGATGGGGAAGGGCGCGGAGAGAACGAGGTCTGGATCTTCCGGCTGCTGGGTGTTGGCGTGATGTTTCAGGTGGTAGCGGCGATAGGCGCCGGTCTCCGCCATCATCGGATACGCGCAGAGCCACTGGCTCAGAAACATGTTGAGCTTCTGGTTCTGCGTAAGGATGCCATGCGCACCGTCATGCATGAGGATGGCGAGGCCGAGCTGGCGCGCACCGATTACCATGACCGCGAGAACGTAGGTGAGCGGATTGGGGAAGGCAACGAAGACAGCCATCGCCCCGAAGATGACGCCCCAGGCATGGGTGACAAGCCAGGTGCCGCGCAGGTCCGAACGCTTGCGCACCTGCGCGAGCTGCTCCGGAGACAGGAGATCCTTTGCCAGTACGCTCACGCTGTCGTCCTCCGTTCCATGTTTTTTGTCTTGCTGCCTGCCCGCGCGACGCCAACGCCGGCAAGACAGAAATTCACGATCTCCTCGACCGTTCGGTCGGGGTTGCTGTCGAGTTCATGCGATTCAGGTGCAAGCGGGCCGATCAGCGCCGTGGGAATGGCGCCTGCGATGCAGGCGGCCGCGATCCGAACGTCGATCAAGGGGAGTTCGCCGTTATCGATCCCGTCTTCGAGAATGCGGGCGAAGATGTCGGCATGCGTGCGGCGGAAGAAGGCGCGTTCTTCGGCAAGGTTCACATCGAGCGGCTCGGCAAGAAGGGCGTAGGCGAGCCTGCGCCCGCGCACCGCACGCCCCGCAAACGTCCGCAGCACCTGAACGAGCCTCTCGCCCGCCGCTTCATCGCCGGAAGCAATCTCTGCGAGCATGCCCATCTCGCGGGCCGACACTTCCCGGAAGACCTGACGGCACAGTGCTTCCTTGGACGAGAAGTAGCGATAGAGCGTGCCGGTGGCGACGCCCGCTTTCTTCGCGACTTCGGTCATTTGCACCGCAGCAAAACCGCCCTCGGCCACGAGATCGCGCGCGGCATCGAGGATGCTGCGGCGCGTATCGGCGAGGCGGGCCGTTACCTTGTCGGTCTTGCGGTAAGCCAAGATATGAACCTCCGTTCATTCACAAGAAATGAACCACGGTTCACGGGCAGGCGTCAAGGGTGGAGGCGGGAAGCGGGATAAGGGACAGCAAAAAGCCCGGCCCCGCACACTTCAAAAAGGCACAGGAAACCGGGCTAATTTGGCGTACACGGATTAGTCGGCGGCGCGAAGGGCCGGAGCAAAACCGTGATCGGCTTCGGGCTTTACCGGCTTGCGGCGTGCGGTGGCGGCACGGTCATTCGCGACCGCATACCAATGCGCCTGGCCCGTGAAAAGCTCAGCGGCGAACGCCGCATCGTGGAGCCACTGCTTGTAGATTTTCTTCATCTAAACCTCCTTGCGGAGAATGTTGCGTTGCAGCATATGTAACGCTGTCATGGCCGGAATCAAGCAGGCACACCTGCGGCAAAACGACTTGCATGGAAAGGACGCGACTTGGCGCGCGGCATGCGGCATACAACCGCCGAAGGAAAGCCGCCGATGACCGACATACAGAAATCCGAAGACACGCCCGCCGGTCTGTTCCGCCTGCGCGATTTCAGGTTCTACATTTCAGGACGTTTCCTCGGCACGCTCGGCATGCTGATTCAATCGGTGGCGGTGGGCTGGCAGGTCTACGACATCACCGAGAGCCCGCTTGCGCTCGGCTATGTGGGTCTCGCGCAATTTCTGCCGATCGTGCTGCTGACGCTGCCGGCGGGCGACATCGCGGACCGCATCGACCGGCGCTACATCGTGGCGGCGGCAGGTCTCCTCGAAGCGGCGGCGGCGGGCTGGCTGATCCTCCTCACACTGACGCATTCGGGCGACGTTACCTGGTTCTATGCCGCGCTCGCGCTCTTCGGCTGCGCGCGCGCTTTCATGGCGCCCGCCTCGCGAAGCTTCGTGCCGCTGCTTGTCACATCGGCGCAACTGCCGCGCGCCATCGCGGTGAGTTCATCGACATTCCAGGTCGCGGTGATCACGGGACCGGCGATCGGCGGCGGGCTCTATCTCTTCGGTCCCGTCATCGTCTATGCCGTCTGCGCGGCGCTCTTCATGACGGTCGCGCTCGCCTTCCTCGCGATCCGCACGCGC
>JAGUWA010000436.1 GCA_020062605.1 Parvibaculum sp.
CGCAAGACGCTCGCCCGCACATCGAATACGCCGGGCCGGACGAAGGAACTCAACTTCTTCGAGCTCGGCCCCCAGGGCCATGCCGCCATCATGCTGGTGGACCTGCCTGGCTACGGTTATGCGCGCGAGACGAAGGCGCGCGTCGGCGAATGGACGCGCCTCGTCATGTCCTATCTCCGGGGCCGCCCGCAACTCCGTCGCGTCTTCGTGCTGATCGACGCGCGGCACGGTATCAAGGAGAATGACCACGAGGTCATGTCGATGCTGGACGAGGCGGCCGTCTCCTACCAGATCGTCCTCACAAAGATCGACAAGCTGAAAAAGGGCGAACTGGAAGCCCGGCTCGAAGAAGTCCGCGCCGACATCAGACGCCACGTCGCGGCCCATCCCACGATCGTCGCCACATCGAGCGAAAAGGGCGACGGCATCGCGGCGCTGCGAGCGGAGGTGGCCTCGCTGGCCGATCCGGCCGCGCTGGGGTATAAACCGCAAGCTTGAGAGGCTCCTCGGCTCAGGAACGAGGGTGGCCAGGGAGGCAGACGGACGAGCATGGCGGACGACGGCAAAAAAGACGTAGCACTGCAAGACGACCCGAGAGTGGAGCGGGCGAGGATTCTTTCCGAGGCCCTTCCGTTCATGCAGCGCTACGACAAGCGCACCGTGGTCGTGAAGTATGGCGGACACGCGATGGGCGACGAGGCGCTTGGAGCCGAGTTCGCCCGCGACATCGTCATGTTGAAGCAGGCCGGCCTCAATCCCATCGTCGTGCATGGCGGCGGGCCGCAGATCGGCGCCATGCTCACGCGGCTCGGTATCAAGAGCGAATTTTCCGGCGGCCTTCGGATCACCGACAAGGCGACCGTCGAGATCGTCGAGATGGTTCTTGCCGGCTCGATCAACAAGCAGATCGTCGCGCAGCTTAACCAGGCGGGTGGCCGCGCCGTGGGCCTTTGCGGCAAGGACGGCAACCTCATCGTCGCGCGCAAGGTCGAACAGAAGATTCACGACCCCGAATCCAACATCGAGAAGATTCTCGATCTCGGCTTCGTCGGCGAGCCGGAAAAGATCAATCCAGAAATCCTGGAAGTCATCCAGAAATCGGACATCATTCCGGTGATCGCGCCGATCGGCGTCTCGTCGGACGGGCATACCTACAACATCAATGCCGACACGGTGGCCGGCGCCATCGCCGCTGCCATGGGTGCTGCACGCCTCCTCCTGCTCACCGACGTCAAAGGCGTGCTCGACAAGCAGGGCAAGCTGATGGAGGCGCTCACGGTCGAACAGGCAAAGGCGTTGATGAAGGACGGCACGATTTCGGGCGGCATGATTCCAAAGCTCGAAACCTGTATCGAGTCCGTCGAAGGCGGCGTCGAGGCGGTGGTCATTCTCGACGGCCGCGTCCGTCATGCCGTTCTGCTTGAGCTGTTCACGGAGCATGGCGCGGGCACGCTGATCCAGAAATAGGACGTCCCTCGCAGCCTTGCCGCACCGCCTCACGATGTTATGGTGGCTCCATAACCTTGGGGGAACGTCCGTAACAAAGATGCTGCGCTGTCTGCAAATAGCCGCTGCCGTCCTTACAGCCTGGCTCGCGCTTCCTGCGGTCGCGCATGCCGATTATCGCTTCTGCAACAGGACGAGCTATGTGCTCGATGGCGCCATCGCCTTCGAGACCGAAGGCCGATGGGTAAGCCGAGGCTGGCTGCGCATCCTGCCGGGCCAGTGCTCGACCGCGCTCGAGGGCGACATCGACGAACGGGACTACTATGTCTTCGCCCGTTCCATCGACGCCCATGCGGGACGCGTCAAATATTTTTCCGGTAACACGCAGTTCTGCACGCTCGATGGCGACTTCGAACTCGAAGGGAACGAGCAGTGCGCGTTGCGTGGCTACGATTCGGCCGATTTCCTGCGCGTTCGCACGAAGGCGGGAAAAAACTGGTCCACCACCTTCGCCGAGGCGGGCGATTATACCGAGGACAAGGCGCGCGTAGCGGCGGTGCAACGGCTGCTCAAGGACAATGGGTTCGCACTCAACCGCATCGACGGGATCGCGGCGCGGAACACGCTTCGGGCGGTCGAAGCGTTCCAGCGCTCGGCTAACGTTCCGGTGACGGGCAAAGTCGACGAAACGCTCATCGCTCAGCTGATAGAGCGCGCGATGGAAGAACAAGCGTCGGCGGGACTCGACCTGTGCAACCGGACCGGCACGCTTGTCTGGGCCGCCATCGGATACGAGAACGGCGAGGACGAAATGTCGAGCGGGTGGGTGAGGATCGAACCCGGCACCTGCCGCAAGGCCATCAAGGGAAAGCTCGACCGGGAAGCCTATTACGTCTACGCCGAGGGCGTGGACGATGCAGGGGCAATCGCGCAGGGCGGCGAAGGCGCCATGATCTGGAGCGGCAACGACAGTTTCTGCATCAAGACGACACGCTTCGAGATCAGGGGCCGCGAACGTTGCGCGGCGCGCGGTTTCGACGAGCGCGGCTTCATGCGCGTCGAAACGGACGGCAAACCCTTGCGCCGCGTGGATTTCAACTAGACGCCGTTCCTTCCGGCTCGATGCCGAAATACTGCAAATGCCAGCGCATCTCGTCCTCGCCCATCGGATAGGCAATGCCCTCTCGCGGCAGAACGAGATTGGCCTTCGGCACACGCGCCACATAAGTCTGTATGGCAAGCGCCGTTCGCATCGAGAGCCCCGCCGTCCAGCAAAGAGCCGCGATGCCCCGGCCGCTTTGTGCGGCCATCACCTCCTCGATGCTCTTTGGCGGAATGCCCGACAGGAGAGAGAGCGCGAGAACGACGGAGGCGCGCTGCGATGTGGTGGCGGCCTCCATGACCAGTTCATCGTCCAGCCGGCCTGCCGCATAGGCTTCGCGAATATCCTCGCGTGGTGCAGGTTCGGGAACTTCGTCACCATCCTCGATCCTGGACTGCGCCCTCGCCTTCAGCCAGGCCACCGTTTCCTTGTCGAGATCATGGGTCCGGCGCAACTCCTCGATCAGCGCGCGCGAAACGAAGGTTGCAATGCGGCGCATGGCGCGCACGGAAAGTTCGGGACGCATGACGAGCGGCTTGTGCCAGGTTTTCATGCCCGGCGCCCGCGTGATAATGCGTTCCATCGTGTCCTCGCGAATGCGCGCGCCGTCATTCGACAGAAGCTCCTGAACGGCCTCTTCGTCGCGCGAGGAAACGACGGCATCCGATACCGTCTGGCTCACGATGGCGCGGCGCGCGATAGCGGCGGCCGCTCCCTTCGCTTCCGAAGTTGCGATGACCTCGATGAGATCCTCGTCCGACAGCAACGGCGAATATTCGAGGACGGGTCCGCACACGGCAATCTCCGCGTCGCGGGCGAGACGCCTGGCGAGCGCCGCCGGAACGGTCGGGCAGCCTGCGATCTCCGACGCGACG
>JAGUWA010000005.1 GCA_020062605.1 Parvibaculum sp.
GATCGCCGCCGAAATGACCGACAGCACCAGCAGGATCGCAACGATCGGGCCGCCCTTGTCGAGCAGCGAACCGATCGAATACCAGACATCGCCCCCGCCTCCTTGCGCGATGATGTCGGCCGCACCGGCCGCCGTCTCCACCGCGCCGTTCGCGGCATCCGCACTCGTCGCTTCTTCAGGCATACGCTTTGCTCCTCCCGGGGGCGGCTCCAGCCCCCCGCCCCGATTCCCTTGCTTTCCGTTTGCCCGGGGCCTCCTCCCCCGATATTAACGGGTGACCACCGGCGGATTTTTTAGTAAACTATCTTTACGAAATCATCGCTGCGCGCGAACGTCAAGTACTTCGACGAAATTCCAGTTTTGTTTCTTCGTCATAGTCAAAATTGCGCGGCGGTGGTGTCTTCATACTGTCACTTTGCGTGTGTTTTCGTGACGCAACGGGACCGAGGGGCATGACAGGAAAAAGCAACGCCGCCGAAGCGGCATCGCCGGAACCGGCGGCAAACGATCCCCTCGCACCGGAGCACTTCCTTCGCGCGATCACGGAAGTCGGCACCATGCTGGCGACGCTCTACGATCGCCGCTCCGGCCTCACCCGCAATCAGACGCGCATCGTCATCGAGCTTCTCGAACGCGACGGCCAGACGCAGACCGAACTCGCGAACGCGCTCGCGATCCACAAGGTTTCCGTCGGCATCTATGTCGGTGAACTGGAGGAAATGGGCCTCGTCGAACGCCGGACTCACCCGACGGACGGCCGCGCGAAATGCATCTACCTGACCGCGCTCCTCCACGCCAACAAGCATATCGGCCAGCATCACTATGAACGGCTCCACGCCGCCGCCATCGACGGCGTCGAGCGCGAGGACTACCTCGCCATGCTGAAATGTCTGGAACGGATGCGCGACAATCTGCACGAACTCGACGCGGCGGAAAAAAAGCAGGCGCCGGACCTGTAATCCGCCCGCTCGGATGCTAGACGGCCGGCGGCAGGAAGCTGTATCCGCCGCGGTGATAAAGCAGCGGCCGCCCCTCCTCCACATAGTCGAACTTCAGCACCCGCCCGATCATGATGATGTGATCGCCCGCATCGTGCCGCGCCTCGACCTCGCACTCGAAATGCGCGAGCGCCTCCTTCAGTGCCGGCGTGCCGCTCGTTCCCTCGATCAGGTCCACGCCCTCAAGGCTGTGCGCGCCTTTCCGCGCGAGCCGCGACGACACGTCCTCATGTTCTTCCCGGAGCACATTGACCGTGAAATGCGTCGCCTTCTCGAAGAGCGGCAGCGTGTCCGACTTCTTGTCGAGGCACCAGAGCACCAGCGGCGGATCGAGCGAGACGGAGGAAAACGAGTTGACCGTAAGGCCGATCGGCTCGCCCTCGTCCTGCCTGGCCGTCACCACGGCGACGCCCGTCGTGAAGCAGCCGAGCGCATTGCGAAACCGGCGCACGTCGCTGGCGCTGCCTTCCGTCACGATCTTTTGGGCCGCCATCTGATGCTCAACTCCCTTGCCCGCCCCCGGAGCTACGCTCCGAAGTCAACGGTTTCTTGATCTGCCGGAACCCGGTTTAAGCCAGCCGGCCCGCGCCGCGCAACACCATCCCACGCAAAACGGCAGATATTCGCGCAAAACGTCTTGGTTAAACCGGCTGTTAAGACGCGCACCGCGAGAATACGGGTCAGAGACGGGGCGGGCTCGCTGATAGTCGGCAGCCGCGAGTAATCTGCAGGAAAGTGCGTGGGCAAATGCGGCTGGTAGTGGGCATTCTCGTGGTTATCCTGAGCGTCTTCGGCGGATATGCCGCCATGGGCGCTCACCTTGAGGTTCTTTGGCAGCCTTTCGAGGGCGTCATAATCCTGGGCGCCGCGCTCGGCGCCTTCGTGATCGGCAACCCGCCGGCTGTCCTCAAGAGTGTCGGTGGCCTTTTCGGCACGCTCTTCCGCGGTGCGCGCTACGACAAGGCGGCCTATCTCGAATTGCTCGGCCTCCAGTACACGCTCTTCAAGCTTGCCAAGAGCAAGGGCAACCTCGCCCTCGAAGCGCATGTCGAGAACCCCGCCGAGAGCACCATCTTCCAGCAGTTCCCCAAATTCTCCGCCGATCACCACGCCGTCGAGTTCATGTGCGACTACCTGCGCATGATCACGCTCGGCACCGAAAATGCCCATGAACTCGAAGCCCTGATGGACGAGGAACTCGAAACCCATCATCAGGAACGCGAACGCATCGTCAGCGCCATGCAGGCGCTCGCCGACGGCACACCGGCCCTGGGCATCGTCGCCGCCGTGCTCGGCGTCATCAAGACCATGGGCTCGATCGACCAGCCGCCGGAAATTCTCGGCCACCTCATCGGCGGCGCCCTCGTCGGCACCTTCCTCGGCGTCTTCGTCGCCTATGGTTTCTTCTCGCCCATGGCTCAGTCGCTCCGCAACATCTACGAGGCGGAATCCAAATACTTCCTGTCGATGAAGGCCGGCCTCCTCGCCCACATGTCGGGCTATGCGCCAGCCGTCTCCATCGAGTTCGCCCGCAAGGCGCTGATGTCGGAAGTCCGTCCCTCTTTCATCGAAGTGGAACAGTCGACCGCCTCCCTGCAGCCCGCCGGCTGACCCCGCGAACAGAGAAAGCCTGTAGCTTCCCATGGCGTCGAACGAACAGCCCATCATCATCAAGAAGATCAAGAAGGCCGGTCACGCCCATCATGGCGGCGCGTGGAAAATCGCCTATGCCGACTTCGTGACCGCGATGATGGCCTTCTTCCTGCTGATGTGGCTCATCAGCATGACGACGCCGGAACAGAAGCAGGGCCTCGCCGACTATTTCGCCCCCTCGAACGTCAGCCGCTCGACCAGCGGTGCCGGCGGCATCATGGGCGGCACCGCCTTCGACGAAGAAGGCGCGCGCATGCCCGGCACCAAGCCGCAGGTCGTCATGACGATCTCGACGCCCGCCCAGCCGCGAAGCCCCGAGGTCGAAGAGAAGGAAGCAAAGCGCGCCGCCGAAATGAATGAGCTGATGCACCAGAAGTCGGCCCGCGACGAAAACAATTTCCAGAACGCTGCGGAAAGCATCCGCCAGTCCATGCGCGAGAACCCCGCGCTCGCCGAACTGTCGCGCAACGTCATCGTCGACGAAACGCCGGAAGGCCTGCGCATCCAGATCGTCGATCAGGACGGCCGCTCCATGTTCCCCTCTGGCAATGCCGAACCATATGAACGCACCCGCAAGCTTCTCGACGAGGTCGCGAAAATTCTCGTTCGCCTGCCCAACCGCGTCAGCATTTCGGGCCACACGGACGCAAACCCGCTGGCGGGCCGCCCCGGCTATTCCAACTGGGAACTCACCGCCGATCGCGCCAATGCCGTGCGGCGCATTCTGGAAAAGGGTGGACTGTCCGACGACCGTGTCTATCAGGTCGTCGGCAAGGCGGATTCCGAGCCCCTCTTCCCCGAAGACCCCTATATGGCCGCGAACCGCCGCCTTTCCGTGGTCCTTCTGCGCGAAGCGCCGGTAACCCCGCCCGGTTTCAGCCCCTGATTTCTCTCCGGCGGCGCTGCACACCTGCTTGCTTTCCGTTTTTCCTGCCCTTATGTGAATAGGGCCGTTTTCGGAACGACAGGAAAAAGATGAGCGAAAGCAACAATATAGCGCCAACTGGCCTTTCCGCTTCGGAAAGCTACGCTTGGCCCGCCGGGGCGTTCGACGGCGTCATCCTCGCCCGCAGCCTCGCTTTCCTGGCCGACCTTCTTGTGGTGAGCATCCTGATCGTTCTGGCCTTCGCGCTCTTCGGCGTGCTCGGAACCCTGACCCTTGGCCTTCTCTGGCCCGGCGCTGCCCTTTCGCCGCTCGTCGCGCTCGCCTATTTCACTTTCACGCTCGGCGGCCGTTATTCGGCCACGCCCGGCATGCGCTGGCAGGGCATAGAGCTCCGCGCCTGGAACGGGCGCCGCCCCGGCTATCTGCAGGCCGCCCTCCAGACCCTTCTCTTCTACGTCACGGTAGCCGTCGGCACGGTTCTCGTCCTCGTGGTTCCCTTCTTCAACCGGCGCCGCCGCTGTCTCCACGACTATCTTTGCGGTACTGTCTTTGTCCGCAGCAGTTCAGTCTGAACCGGGGCCCTTTCGCAAGACGCCGGCAGTTTCACTTCTCAAGCACGACGGCCATGACCGGCATTGTGCTCACTGGAGCGTTTTCAGAAAAAGTGCGTCCTTCAAATGAAGGACGCGCTTTTACGGTTCGAAAACGCGACCAAACAAGGACCGTAGAGTCGTTCGCCGTTTCCTCAAAACGGTGAATGATTCCAGGAAAGATGCGCGCATGGAGATGGAGTTCGTCTGGCAGATGTGGGTGACCTACGGCTTCATTCTGGCCGCGGTTGTCCTGTTCAGCATGGAGCGGGTATCGCTCGAGGTCTCCGCTCTCGCCATCCTCAGCGCGCTCCTGCTCTTCTTCTATTTCTTCCCGGTCGCCGGCGGCGATGGCCGCAATCTTCTCGGGCCGACCGCGCTTCTGGCCGGCTTTGCGAACCCCGCACTCATCGCCGTGCTCGCACTCCTCGTCATCGGCCACGGCATGTTCCAGACAGGCGCCCTCGACGGCGCGGCGCGATACGTTGCCGATCTCGGTTCCACGCGTCCCGGCCTCACCATCTTCTTCACCTTCCTGCTTGTCGCCACCATCAGCGCCTTCCTGAACAACACGCCGGTCGCGGTCATGTTCATTCCCGTGCTCGCGACACTTGCGGGCCGCTTTGGCCAGCGCGCACCGAAGGTGATGATGACGCTGAGCTACGTATCGATCCTCGGCGGCATGACCACGCTGATCGGCTCCTCGACCAATCTTCTCGCGGCGGGCGTGGTGCTCACCTCGCACCTGCCGCCTATCGGTATCTTCGATTTCGCGGTGCCGGGACTCTTCCTTGCCGGTATCGGCTTCCTCTATTCGACGCTCGTCGTCCCCCATCTCGTGCCGGATCGCGGCGGCCCGACCACCGAGCTTTCAGGCAGCGATTCAGGCGGCGGCAAGCAATACATCGCCCAGCTCGAAATCACGCCCGGCCATCCTCTTCTCGGCGTGAGTTCCATGGCGGGCCTGTTCCCGCCGCTTCGCGACATGACGGTGCGCATGATCCAGCGCGGCGAACATCCGATCCTGCCGCCTTTCGAGGACGTGACGCTTTCGGCTGGCGATGTCGTCATCGTCGCCGCCACGCGCCAGACGCTCACCGAAGCGCTCAAATCCGGTTCCCGCATTTTCGAGGGCATGCTGGAGGAGCGCTTCGCCGAAGGCGTGGAAACGAATGGCGGCCCGGCCAAGCCCGGCGGCGAGCTTGTCCTCGCCGAAACCGTCGTCGCGCCGGGCTCGCGCATGATCGGCCAGACCATCGAACAGATCGCCTTCCGTCATCAGACGGGCTGCATCGTGCTCGGCGTCCAGCGCCGCAGCCGCATGATCCGCACTCTCTTGAACGACATTCGCCTCGAGGCAGGCGACGTTCTTCTCGTTCTCGGCAAGGCGGGCCAGATCCAGGACCTCCGTCACAATCGCGACGTCCTGCTTCTCGAATGGTCGGCGACGGAACTGCCCGATCCGAAGCTTGCGCATCGTGCACTGGCGATCTTCGGCGTCATGGTGGCAACCGTGCTCACCGGCATCCTGCCCATCGAGATCGCCTCCATCGGCGGCGCGCTCGCGATCATCGCTTTCGGCGTCCTCAATGTCCGCCAGGCGGCACGCGCCATCGACCGCCGCATCTTCCTCATGGTCGGCGCCATGCTCGGCGTCGCAACGGCCCTCGAAGTGACGGGCGGCGCCCATGCCATCGCCCTCGCCTCGGTCCAGCTATTCGACGGCTACGGCATACCCGTCATTCTCTCGGCCTTCTTCTTCGCCATCGCCGTCACCACCAACGTGCTGACGAACAATGCGACCGCCGTTCTCTTCACGCCCATCGCCATCAGCACGGCAACGCAGCTCGGCGTCGATCCCCTGATCTTCGTCTATGCGGTCATCTTCGCGGCGAATTGCTCTTTCGCCACGCCAATGGGTTATCAGACAAATCTCCTCGTTATGGGCCCCGGCCACTATGAATTCCGGGATTTCGTGCGCACCGGCACGCCTCTCGTCATTTTGCTCTGGTTGGCCTATTCTTTCTTCGCCCCCTGGTACTACGGGCTCTAACGGCAGACATGCTGACGGCTTGATATGAGAGAGCAGTGACGGACCAGTCCCGCATCAGATTTCCGCAGTTCTACATTACGTCGCCGCAGCCCTGCCCCTATCTGGAGGGCCGCTACGAGAAAAAGGTCTTTACCCATCTCCTCGGCGACGAGCCGGTCTCCCTGAACAACACGCTCACCCAGGCAGGCTTCCGCCGCAGCCAGAACATCGCCTACCGCCCGGCCTGCGAGGATTGTCAGGCCTGTGTTTCCGTGCGTGTGCTCGTCAACGAGTTCCGGCCCGGCCGCACCTTCCGCCGCATCGTGGCGCGCAATGCCGACCTGCGCGGTCTCGTGCGTCCAGCCACCGCGACCGGCGAGCAATACGATCTCCTGCGCCGCTATCTTGATGCGCGCCACGCCGAGGGCGGCATGGCCGACATGACCGAGCACGACTATGTCGCCATGATCGAGGACACCACGATCCACACCAACATCATCGAATACCGGCTTGCCGCCGGTCCGGGCGAAGCGGGGCCGCTCATCGCCGCCGCCCTCACCGACACGCTCGATGACGGCCTCTCCATGGTCTACAGCTTCTACGAGCCGGACGATGCCGGGCGCAGCCTCGGCACCTTCATGGTGCTCGATCACATCGAGCGCACCCGCATGGCCGGCCTGCCTTACGTCTATCTCGGCTATTGGGTCGATGGCTCCCGCAAGATGGCCTACAAAACCCGCTTCCAGCCCCTCGAAGCCCTCAAGCCGGAAGGCTGGCGGCGGATGGCCGTCTAGGGAGCGCTGCCCTTTCCCGCCGCCGTTGCGCCTCGCGCCCGCGTGCCTATACTGGCCGCCAATTGTACCCCTTCAATGGGGAAGCGGTGGCCGCAAGCTGGCCGCCCGGAAGCGTTTCCAGGCCAAGTGCTTTCTTGGCCGTCCGGAAACGCGACAAAATAAGGAATGAGAGCTGTTCACCGTTTCCATGAAACGGTGGACGGGTCTGGGGAAGCAAATCGGGGAGTCTTCGATGAAACGCCGTTCGTTTCTGGCGGGCGCGGGCCTTGCGGGTCTTGCCGCCGCCGCCATGCCCGCGCCTGCCGTCGCGCAGGGCA
>JAGUWA010000121.1 GCA_020062605.1 Parvibaculum sp.
GCAGATCGCCGCATTCCTGATGGGGCTTCGCGTGCGCGGCGAAACGGTCGAAGAGATCACGGCCGGCGCCACCGTCATGCGCGAGCGCGCGCTCCGCGTGACAGCGCCTGCGGATGCCATCGACATCGTCGGCACGGGCGGCGACGGTATCGGTACATGGAACATTTCGACCGCCGTCGCCATCGTCGTTGCGGCTGCCGGTATTCCCGTCGCAAAGCACGGCAACCGCAAGGCCTCCTCGCTGTCCGGCACGGCGGATGCGCTGCAGGAGCTCGGCGTCAATCTCGACATCGACCCGGCCACCATCGCCCGCTGCATCGAGAAGGCCGGCATCGGCTTCATGTTCGCGCAGGCGCATCATTCCGCCATGAAGCATGTCGCGCCGGTCCGCGGCGACCTCGGCATCAAGACCGTCTTCAACATGCTGGGGCCGCTCTCCAATCCGGCGCTCGTAAAGCGCCAGCTGCTCGGCGTCTTCGCCGCCCAATGGGTCGAGCCTTTCGCGGAGGTGCTCCGCAATCTCGGTTCCGACAGCGCCTGGGTCGTCCACGGCTCCGACGGCATGGACGAGATCACGACGACAGGCCCCTCCACCGTCGCAGAGCTCAAGGAGGGGACGATCCGCGTCTTTGAGGTAACGCCCGAGGACGCAGGGCTTCCGCGCGCTTCCGCCGAAGACCTGAAGGGCGGCAATCCGGCGGAAAATGCCGCGGCGATCCGCCGTCTCTTCGATGGCGAAGCAGGCGCCTATCGCGATATCGTCCTGCTGAACGCCGCCGCTGCGCTCATCGTCTCGGGCAAGGCATCGAATCTCAAGGAAGGCGCCGGTGCGGCCGCCCGGATCATCGACAGCGGCGCGGCAAAGGCAACGCTCGCGAAGCTTGTCGCCGTCTCAAACGGAAAATCCGATGTCTGACATTCTCGAAAAGATCGGCGCCTACAAACTTGAAGAGATTGCCGCCGCCAAACGGTCGCATCCGCTCGCTTCCATCGAAGAGGCGGCCCGCGCAGCATCGCCCGTGCGGGGCTTCGCCTCCGCCCTCCGCTCCCGCGTCGATGCGGGCGGCTATGCGCTCATCGCCGAAATCAAGAAAGCGAGCCCGTCCAAGGGACTCATCCGTGCGGATTTCGATCCGCCGGCGCTTGCGCGCGCCTATGAGGCGGGCGGCGCCACCTGTCTTTCCGTCCTGACGGACGCGCCCTCCTTCCAGGGCGCACCGGACTACCTTGCCGCCGCGCGCGCCGCGACCGCCCTTCCCGTCATCCGCAAGGACTTCATGTACGACCCCTATCAGGTCGTCGAAGCCCGCGCGATGGGGGCGGACGCCATTCTCATCATCATGGCCGCTGTTTCCGACGCGCAGGCCGCCGAAATCGAGCAGGCAGCTTTCGGCTGGAAGATGGACGTGCTCGTGGAGGTTCACGACGAAGAGGAACTGACCCGCGCGCTCGCCCTCAAGAGCCCCCTTCTCGGGATCAACAACCGGAACCTGAAGACCTTCGAGACGACGCTCGCGACGACGGAACGGCTCGCCCCCCTCGTCCCGGACGGACGCCTCATCGTCGGCGAGAGCGGCATCTTCACCCATGCCGACATCATGCGCCTCTCGAATGTTGGTGTACGGACGTTTCTGGTTGGCGAGAGCCTGATGCGGCAGACGGACGTGGAGGCAGCGACGCGCGCCTTGCTGACCGGTATCGCCTGACCGCGCATCCCACGGCCCGTTTATACTCGAAACCGGGGACAAGATTTTTCTGGACGGCTGCATCTGCGACCCCGTTTGTCCCCGCCCCGGGAATATTTGGGCGATATATGACGGTTCGATGACATTTCGATGACAGTCGGCCTTTTGAACGCTCAAAATGACCTATGATATCCGCACCTGCGAACCCACGGACGTCGAACATTTTGCCGCCATCGAGAAGGCAGCGGGGGCGTTGTTCGTGGAAGCGGGCTTGCCTGAAATCGCTTCCCACGAGCCCACCGACCGGGAATTCATCGACGCCTCGGCGCGCGCCGGTGCCGTCTTCGTCGCCACGGCCGACGGCACCCCCGCCGGTTTCATTCTCTCGGCCCCGCTCGGCCGCTCCATGCACATCTATGAATTGTCCGTACACCCCTCACATGGGCGCAAGGGGCTTGGCCGAAGGCTTGTCGACGCCGTCTGCGAACACGCCCGCGACTGCGGTCATCCAGCGGTCACGCTGTCGACCTTCCGCGACTTGCCCTGGAACGGCCCTTTCTACGTGTCCTGCGGGTTTCGCGAGCTCGCGCGGCACGAGTGGACGCCTGCCCTGTTCCTCGCGCATTATCACGAGCAGGATATGGGATTGCCTATTGAGCGGCGCTGCTTCATGCGCAAAGACCTGTAAACTCACCACAGCCAACAGAGAAAGAGTCGCGAGATCATGACCGTCCTCAAGCTTCCCAAATGGAACATGGCAATCGGCGATGGCGAGCCGCTTTTCTGCATTGCCGGCCTCAATGTTCTTGAGGACCTCGATCTTACGATTGCAACGGCGGAGCACCTTAAGTCGGTACTCGGCGAGCTGAAACTTCCCTTCGTCTTCAAGGCAAGCTTCGACAAGGCGAACCGCTCCTCGATCAAGAGCTATCGTGGACCCGGCCTCAAGGACGGCCTCGCAATGCTTGCGGAAGTGAAGCAGCGCTTCGGCGTTCCAATCTGCACCGACATCCACGAAGAGGCGCAGGCCGAGGCCGTTGCCGAGGTTGCCGATCTTGTGCAGATACCGGCATTCCTTTGCCGTCAGACGGACCTTGTGGTTGCTGCCGCGCGCGCGACGCACAAGGCGGGTGGCCTTCTTCATGTGAAGAAGGGCCAGTTCCTTGCGCCCTGGGATTGCCGCAACATTCTTTCCAAGATCGCGGAAGCGGCGGCACCCGACATGACGATCCTGTGCGAGCGCGGCGCATCCTTCGGCTACAACAACCTCATCGTCGACATGCTTGCTTTCGACGAGATGAAAAAGCTCGGCGCGCCGGTGACCATCGATGCGACGCATGCCGTGCAGCTTCCGGGCGCCGATCCGCGCACACAGGGCGCGTCGACCGGCGGCCGTCGCAGCGGCGTTCCCATCATCGCAAAAGCTGCCGTCGCGGCGGGCGCAAACGGTGTCTTCCTCGAATTCCATCCGGAACCCGACAAGGCGCTTTGCGACGGTCCGAGCTGTCTTCCACTCGACAGTGCGGCAAAGCTCTTTGCGAGCCTCAAGGCGATTCACGCGGCCGCTGCCGCATGACGGGTGGACCTGCGGCCTCATCATGCGGCATGCTCACATGAATTCCATTTCGGGAAAGGCATCGCGATTGGCCAAAGGGAAACTGACGCATCTCGACGCGAAAGGCGCGGCCCGCATGGTGGACGTGTCGGAAAAGCCCGTCACGTCGCGCAGCGCAACAGCCAAGGGCCGCGTTACGATGAAAGCGTCGACGCTGAAGCTCATTCTCGATGACGGCCTGAAGAAAGGGAACGCGCTCGAAGTCGCGCGGCTTGCGGGCATCATGGCAGCGAAGAAGACGTCGGATATCATTCCGCTCTGCCATCCGCTCGCCATCTCGAAAGTCGAAGTCGACCTGCGGCCCGACAAGAAGTCGAACTCGGTCGAGGTGGAAGCGACGGTGAAAGTCGCCGGACAGACGGGCGTCGAAATGGAAGCGCTTACGGCGGTCAGCGTCGCCTGTCTCACGCTTTACGACATGGCAAAGGCCGTCGATCGTGGCATGAAGATCGGCGACATCCGGCTCACGGAAAAATCGGGCGGCAAGTCGGGCGACTACAAGGCGAAATAGCCTATGGCACAACAACCTCTTCTGCCTGTCGAGGAAGCGCGGGCGCGCATTCTGGCAATGCTGCACACCACGCCTGTTGAGACGGTTCCTCTGTCTCAGGCGCTCGGCCGTGTGCTTGCGGAAGAAGCGATAGCGCGTCGCACTCAGCCGCCCGCCGACCTGTCGGCGATGGATGGCTATGCCGTCAGAGCTTCCGATGTCGTCTCTGTCCCCGTCCGCCTCAAGATCGTCGGCGAAGCGCCCGCCGGCGGTTTCTATTCCGATCACCTTAAGGAAGGTGAGGCCGTTCGCATCTTCACAGGCGCCGCGCTCCCGCGCGGAGCGGACGCGATCGTCATCCAGGAAGACACAGATCGCGAGGGCGATGTTGTCGTCGTGAAGGAAGCGGCGGCTGCCGGGCAACATGTCCGCGTATGCGGTCTCGACTTCCGCACGGGCGATGCAGGCATGCCGGCGGGCCGCAAATTATCGCCCGCCGATATCGCCTTCGCCGCTGCCATGAATCTCGCAACGCTCAGCGTTCACAAGCGGCCTGTCATCGCCTTCTTCTCGACCGGCGACGAACTCGTGCCGCCGGGAACGGAGCCTGGACCGAACCAGATCGTTTCATCGAACAATGACGGGCTTGCCGCTCTGATCCTCGAAGCGGGCGGCGTGCCGCTCGACCTCGGCATCGCGCCGGATCGCGTCGGCGCCATTCGCGATGCAGCCGAGCGCGCACGCGATGCGGACATGCTGGTGACGCTCGGCGGTGCCTCTGTCGGCGAGCACGATCTCGTCCGCGAAGCGCTGACGCCCCTCGGCCTCGACATCGATTTCTGGAAGATCGCCATGCGGCCCGGCAAACCGCTGATGTATGGCACGCTCAACGGCAAGCCGATGATGGGACTGCCGGGCAATCCGGTGTCGGCCTATGTCTGCGCGACACTCTTCCTCAAGCCCGCCATACAGCGCATGCAGGGCGGCGACAGCGCGCTTCACACCACGCTCGCCCGCCTCGGCCGCGACCTGCCCGCCAATAGTACGCGCGAGGACTATGTCCGTGCGGGCCTCGACCACATTCACGGCGAGCTTCCCGTGGCAACGCCCTTCGACCTCCAGGATAGTTCCATGCTTTCGATCCTGGCGGATGCCGGCTGCCTCATCATCCGTGCACCCGGCGCTGAATCTCTGAAAGCGGGCGGCGTCGTGACCGTCCTGCCTCTCCGCGCCTGACTTATCCACAATTGCGCTTGACACGCCCACGAGAACCAAACTAGAACAGCCACAAGTGTTTTTGTTTTGTTCCGAGGGCCACCGGCCCCGAAGCAGACGGAGGGGCCAGGGCCTATGCTGACGCGAAAGCAACATGAACTGCTGATGTTCATCCATGAGCGGATCAAAGAAGGCGGCGTTTCTCCCAGCTTCGACGAGATGAAGGATGCCTTGGACCTTCGCTCGAAGTCCGGCATTCACCGGCTCATTACGGCGCTTGAAGAGCGCGGTTTCATTCGCCGCCTGCCCCATCGGGCGCGCGCTCTCGAAATCCTCAAGCTTCCCGAGGCGGCCTCGCCAAGCCTTGCCATATCGCGCGGCAGGGGCTTCTCGCCAAGCGTCATCGAAGGCGGCGCCCGTCCGAAGCAGACGAGTCGCGACCTCGCGC
>JAGUWA010000158.1 GCA_020062605.1 Parvibaculum sp.
CGTTCGCTTCCTGAGCGAATGCCGCAGCGCCCGAAACCGACAAGGTGGCGATAAGCGCCAACCCGGCGGCAAATGGCCGCCGCGTCGCCGGCTTAACGCGAGAACTGGTCATCTGGGAGAACCTTCTCCACTGTCTGGGCCTGCGGCTCGACGGCCTGGTCCAGATAAAACAGCCCGCCCACCACCGCGCCCACGAGGACGACGGCGAGAACGAGAAAGCTGGTAGCACGGCTCATGATTCTTCCTTCTTGTGGCTCGGGACCGCGAAGCCTCGGCCTTCGGGTTCATGCCGCCGGGACAGTTCTTCAGCCTTACGGTCCGCATGCGGCGAAATTTGGGCGCGACTCCGCCTCCGCAAGGCCTTATCTACAGCCCTGACCGGCTGCAACCCCGTTAACGATCGTTTACGATTCGGGGTTTCTTCCGGGCGGAAGACCGGGAGACTAGGCCAACAAGGTTAAGGCGGCCACAATGGCCGACAGGGCCGGAGGCCGGACGAGCGGAATGAGCAACGCCATCGACGACAACAGGGACGACGACAGGCCCGACGACAAGGACGAGATCGAAGCGCTCTCGCCCGTGCCGCTCGGGGAGCGCTCGGTCGTTCTTGTCGGCCTGATGGGAGCCGGAAAGACCACGGTCGGCCGAAGGCTGGCCCGCCGCCTCGATCTTGCATTTGTGGATACGGATGCCGAAATAGAGAAGGCGGCCGGCGAAACCATTCCCGAAATCTTCGAGCGAAGGGGCGAGGCCACCTTTCGCACCGGCGAACGCCGCGTGATTGCAAGGCTGCTGGGCGAAGGCCCATGCGTGCTCGCAACGGGAGGCGGCGCCTTCATGGACCCGCTCACCCGTGCCAATATCGCGGCGCGCGGCATTTCCGTCTGGCTGAAAGCCGATCTCGACGTGCTGATGAAACGTGTCGGCAAGCGCGGCGACCGGCCGCTGCTTCAGTCGGGCGATCCCCGCGAAACGATGAAGAGACTGATGGACGAACGTTACCCCGTCTATGCCGGGGCCGATATTACGATCGAGAGCCTCGAAGGACCGCATGACGCGGTTGTCGAGCAGGTCGTCGAAAAGCTGGAGCGGTTCCGCGAGGAGCACGCAGATGAGGCTCATGCCGGTGTCCGAGAATGACTGACAGTGCAAGAAAAGTGAGGGTCGACCTCGGCGACCGGGCCTACGACATTCTTGTCGGCCCCGGCCTCATTGCGGCTGCGGGCTCGCATCTGGCGCCGCTTCTCCGTCGCAAGCGCGTCGCCATCGTAACCGACGAGACCGTGGCAAGGCTTCACCTGCCGACGCTGGAAAAAAGCCTCGACGGGGCAGGTATCCGCCACTCCGCCATTCGCCTGCCTGCGGGCGAGAGCACGAAATCCTTTGCCCAGCTTGAGAAGCTGACCGAATGGCTGCTCGGCGAGGAGATCGAGCGTGGCGACCTCGTGATCGCGCTGGGGGGCGGCGTGATCGGCGACCTGACCGGCTTTGCGGCGGCGATCCTGCGGCGCGGCGTCGATTTCGCCCAGATTCCGACGACGCTGCTCTCCCAGGTGGACAGCTCCGTCGGCGGCAAGACCGGCATCAACACGAAACACGGGAAGAACCTTGCAGGCGCCTTTCACCAGCCGCGCCTCGTGCTCGCCGATACGGACGCGCTCGCCACCCTGCCGATGCGCGAGTTCCTCGCGGGCTATGCCGAGGTCGTCAAATACGGGCTGATCGGCGACCGCGATTTCTTCGACTGGCTGGAAACCAATCTTGACCGGTTGAAGCAAGGCGACGTCGAGACGCGCATCCAGGCGATCGTGAAGAGCTGCGAAGCGAAGGCTGCGACCGTCGCCGCCGACGAACGCGAAAGCGGCGTGCGCGCGCTGCTCAATCTCGGCCACACTTTCGGCCATGCCCTCGAAGCGGCAACCGGCTTCTCCAGTCGTCTCGTACATGGCGAAGGCGTCGCCGTGGGCATGGCGCTTGCGTTCGAGCTTTCCGCGCGGCTCGGCCTCTGCCCGGGA
>JAGUWA010000421.1 GCA_020062605.1 Parvibaculum sp.
CGGCTGAAGACGAAGTTTTCCAACAACATCCGCAACAATTTCGGCTTCCTCAACCGCGCGACGCCTGAAGGCATCGGCGCGAAGGACAAGCTCTTCGTGCAGGAAGGCCGCAAGGTCTTCAAGGAAGTCGTGCCGATGGTCTCGCAGCTCATCCTTGAGCACATGGCGGACGAAGGGCTCGACCCGAAGGACCTGAAACGGATGTGGCTGCATCAGGCCAACAAGAGCATGAACGATTTCATCGGCCGCAAGGTGCTGGGACGCGACCCGGAACCGGGCGAGCAGCCGAACATCCTGCAGGAATATGCAAACACGAGTTCGGCGGGCTCCATCATCACCTTCAGCCAGTTCAGCGAAGATATGAAGGAAGGCGATCTCGGGCTCATCTGCAGCTTCGGCGCGGGCTACTCGGTCGGCAATGTGCTGGTGAGAAAGCGCGCGTAAAGCAGCCGTCACTTCACCAGAAACGTCCTGGCCCGGTTCATCCGGGCCATGACGATCAAATTTTAGTCCGAGGTCAGGGGTGACATGTTTGTCTATTTCCGGAAGCGACGCCCCTATCTGTTCCAGTAATGCGCGATGAAATCCAGCGCTTCTGCCGCCCGCATCGGCTGGCCGAAATAATAGCCCTGCCCATAGTCGCAGCCCATCGCCGCGAGGTCGGCCGCCTGCGTCTCGCTCTCCGTTCCTTCCGCCACGACCTCCATGCCGAGATCATGCGCCAGCGTCACCATGGAACGGATGATGAGCGGTGTTTCACGGTCCGCCGACATGCCGGCGACGAATGAACGGTCGACCTTCAGCGTATCGAAGGGAAAACGCTGCAGGTAGCTCAGGCTCGAATAGCCGGTGCCGAAATCGTCGAGCGAAAGCCCCGCGCCAAGCGCCTTCAGGCGTCCGAGCATGTTGGCCGCGAACTCCGGATTCTCCATGACGAGCGATTCCGTCACTTCCAGTTTCAGCGATCCGCGCTCGATGTCGATGCGGTTCAGCACGCGCTTCACGTCGTCGATGAGATCGTGACGGAGAAGCTGGCGGCTCGACACGTTGACGCTCACCGTGAGGGGCCGCTCCATCGGGAAAAGCTTCTGCCAGGTCGCAAGTTCCTCGCTCGCCGCGCGAAGCGCAAAACGGCCGACCTCCGTAATGACGCCAAGTTCCTCCGCGAGTGGCACGAAATTATCGGGCGTGAGCAGACCGTCCTTCGGATGGTTCCATCGGATCAGCGCCTCGAAGCCGCGCACCGTTCCGTCCGTCAGCGACATGATCGGCTGGTAATAGACCTCGAGTTCCTTGCGGTCGATCGCATGACGGAGATCCGTTTCGAGCGTCAGGCTGTCATCCGCCTCCACCCGCATGCCCGGTTCGAAAAGTTCGATCCGTGCCTTGCCCGCGCGCTTTGCGTGGTACATCGCGATTTCGGCGTCGGTCAGCAATTCTTCGGGATGCTCATGCGCGTCCTCGCAGATCGCGACGCCCACCGAACAGGTCGGATAGATTTCGTGTCCGGCAACCTCGATCGGCTGACGCAGGAACTCGCTCGCCTGTTCCGCAAAAGCCACCGCATCCTCACGCTCCGTCCGCGCCGTCAGCAGCACGGCGAAGGCATCGCCGCCGATCCGCGCCACTGTATCGTCCTGCGTGACGAGCGATTCAAGGCGTCGTGCAATCGCAATCAGCAGCGCATCGCCGCCGGAATGGCCGATGCTGTCGTTCACGATCTTGAAGCGGTCGAGGTCGATCATCAAAAGCGCCGCGCGTGGCCGTTCGAGCAACCCCCGGCGGCGGATCGCGCGCGACATTCGGTCCATGAAGAGAGCGCGGTTCGGCAGGCCCGTCAGACTGTCATGCACGCTGTCGTGCATCAGCCTTTCTTCCGAGAGCTTCTGCGCCGAAATGTCCCGCACCGTCCCGATGCAGCGCGTCGCGAAATTCTCCGGCCCGGCAACGCAGCTCGCCGAAAGCGCGACCCAGCGGAAGACACCGTCGGAATGCCGCATGCGGAATTCAAGCGAGAAGGAAACATTGCCGCGTCCGATATAGGCGTTGAGCGCGGTGCGGTAGGTTTCGCGGTCGGCAGGATGCATGTGCTCGCGCCACGCAACCTCGTTGCCGTCGAGCGTTCCGGCATCGAGGCCGAGCATCGCCTCGACGGAGGGCGACACATATAGCCTGTCGTTTGCGATGTCCCAGTCCCAGACGCCCATGCGCGCGCCGGTGAGCGCGAAGGCATGGCGCTGCTCGCTTCTCAGCGTGCCGATATCGGCACGGCGGCGTCCGCCTTGCGCGTGATAGGCGGCCGCGAACGCAAAGAGCGTGAGCGCCGTCGTGAATATGCCCCCGGTGAAGGCCGTGCCGGCAAAGGTGCTGCCCGCCCAGCCCACGGCATGAAGGGCGCCGAGAAGCCCGGCCAGGCCGAAAAGCGCGGCGCCGGGAATCAAAAGCTGCGCCGGGC
>JAGUWA010000321.1 GCA_020062605.1 Parvibaculum sp.
CCAGTGCCGCATAACGCATGGCCTCGGCGAGGCGGCCTTCAGGGCCCTCGACGCGCGGCAGCAGCCGGTCGAGCATCTTCGCGACATCGTCCGCCACCGTGGCAAGCGCGGCCTCGAAGGCTTTCATCTTTGCTGAGGATGCCACCATCTTTTGCCGGGCGCTCAGCCCACATCGAGTGGTTCGGCACCCGAAGGCTCGCCGGAGGATGAGAGGGTGATCTTTTCGATCTTGGCTTCCGCCGCCTTGAGACGTGCCTCGCAATGCGCCTTCAGCGCCGTGCCACGCTCATAGAGCTCGATCGAGCTTTCGAGCGCGGCGTTGCCGGACTCAAGCTGGCTCACGATCTTTTCGAGCTGCGCAAGCGCCTCCTCGAAGCTCAGCTTCTCGATATCCTTGTGGGCGTCGGCTTTGGCGGCGGACATTGTCGTCTCCTCTCGCGCGTGTCGCGGTCTGCGGGGCGCGTCTTCAGGCGGCGAGCATGAGCGCCTTCACATGCGCCGCAGCGCTCGCTGCCAGTGCTTTCAAGTCATACCCGCCCTCAAGGGCGGAAACAACGCGTCCGCCGCAAAGCCTGTCGGCCACCTTCACGAGTTCGGCGGTCGCCCAGCCGAAGTCCGCGTCAGTCAGCCGCAGATTGGCCAGCGGGTCCGCCATATGCGCATCGAAACCGGCCGAAATGAAGATGAAATCGGGGCGGAATTGCTCAATGGTGGGGATAACCGCATCCGAGATGGCGGACCGGAATTCCTCCGAGCCCGCCCCCGGTGGCAGGCAGCGATTATAGATGTTGCCAAGGCCGTGCTCGCTCGCCCTGCCCGTGCCCGGATAGAGCGGCCATTGATGCGTGGATATGTAGAGAAGCGAGGGATCGGTCTCGAAGGCCGCCTGCGTGCCATTGCCGTGGTGGACGTCGAAATCGACGACCGCCACGCGCGCGCAGCCATGGACCGCGCGGGCGTGAAGCGCACCGATGGCTATGTTGTTGAAGAGGCAGAAGCCCATGGCGGTCTCGGGCTCGGCATGATGTCCCGGCGGACGCACCGCACAGAAGCCGTTGCGCGCCCTGCCCCCCATCACTTCATCCACTGCGTAGACCACGGCGCCCGCCGCCCGATAGGCGGCCTCCAGCGAGCCCGGCGACATGGCGGTGTCCGCGTCGATGCGGCGGAAGCCTTCCTGCGGCGCGGACCCCTCGATGAACTCCATATGACCTTCGGGATGGACGCGGCCGATCTGCTCGCGCGTCGCACGCGGCGCCTCCGCGCGCTGGAGAAGCGCGAATTCCTCGGTTTCCAGCGCACCCAGCACCGCGCGCAACCGGTCAACGCATTCGGGATGGCCGGGTGGCATCTCGTGCTCGAGACAGGCGGAATGGGTGACAAGGAGCGTGGTCATGTGTTCAGCGTAGCACAGGGCGAAACGGTCTTCAGGCGCGGCGGTACCAGTTCACGCCCTTCTCGTCGCGGCTCACCGTCGCGAGGCCGCGGCCGAGCAGGCAGTTCAGATGGGCGAGGCTCTCGCCGGTCGCCATGAAGAAGACTTCCGGGCCGATCTTGCGCTTGAAGAGGGCGGGGAAAACGTCGATGGCGCGCTTCGGCTCGTCAAGCATGGCAAGCAGCTTGGCAAGCCCATCCTCGTGACCGTCGATCAGCTGCGTCAGGCGCTCGTGCAACCCGTAGAAGGGCTCGTTGTGCGCGGGCAGGACGAGAATATCGTTCGGCAGGGCGGCGCGGATGCGCTTGCAGCTCTCGATCCAGTCTTCGAGCGGATTCTCGTAGGCCTCGGTCGGATGGACGCTGACATTGGAGGATATCCGCGGCAGCACCTGGTCGCCGGAGATGAGTATCTTCGCTTCCTCGCAATAGAGGCAGACATGCTCGGGCGCATGGCCGGAGCCGACGACGACGCGCCATGTGCGTCCGCCGATCTGGAGTTCGTCGTCCTCGCGCAGGCGGCGGAAAATATCAGGCATGCGCGAGACGCGTTCGCCAAAACCGCCGAAGCGCTTCCTGTAGCTTTCGACGCCGCGATCGCTGAAGCCCGCCGCGCGGTAGAAATCGAGGGCCTCCTGCGGTGCGTCGCGGCCCGTGTCGAGCACGAGCGTCTTGCACATCAGGAAATCGGTGCGCGACATGCGCAGCTCGATGCCCCATTTGCGCGTGAACCAGCCCGCGAGGCCGACATGATCGGGATGGAGATGGGTGACGACGAGGCCGGTCACGGGCTTGCCGCGAAGGCCGGTCTTGAAAATCTCGCGCCAGAGCGTCTTGACCTCGTCGGAAGCGACGCCCGTGTCCACCACCGTCCAGCCGTCGCCATCCTCCAGCAACCACAGGTTGATGTGGTCGAGCTGGAAGGGCAGCGGCATGCGCACCCACCAGATGCCGGGCGCGGCTTCGATCATTTCCGCAGGCCCCGGCACCCTGTCGAAGGGATAGCGCAGATCACCGCTTTCAATGGTCGCCTGGGAAATGTCGGACATCAGAACTCTCGCACCGGGCCGCGCGGGGGTTCGCGCAGCGTCCATCCGTGATAGGCGCAGGGCGAAGCGAGGTCAAACCGGCCTTTCACCATGCCAGCCGGACGCTGCGGAAAGGCAGGCGTTCAATCCGCGAAGACGGCGGAATCGCATTCGAGAAGGCTTTCCGCGCCAGCCGTTGCCGGGGCGAGCAACCCATGCACCGCCGGCAGGATATTCG
>JAGUWA010000109.1 GCA_020062605.1 Parvibaculum sp.
ATTCCGGAATACCAGAACAAGGCCGGACAGGAAGTGCACGAACTGCGCGACGCTCGCTCCGATGGCGACGCCTTCGATGCCGAACCGCGCACCAATCAGAACGCTGGCGCCGACCACCAGCGCATGTTCGATCTGAAGCAGGAGCAGCCATGCGGCTTTTCCCCGGGATTTCAGAATGGTGGCGCATAGACGGTTTGCCGTTCGGAAAAAGAAGCCGGCCGCCAGCAATTGCATCAGAAGCGCCGCCTCGTCCCAGCCGCGCCCCAGAAGGATATAGATCAGTTCATAGGAAAGCACCGCGCTGCTCGCCACGACCGGCAGAACAAACGCGCAATAAATAGCCATGCCGCGCACGAAGATGGTTCTGACGCGGTCCGTGTCGTCCTGGACGGTCGCCATCATCGGGAAGAGGACGGATTCGATGGAACCGCCGAGCGCGTTGATGGGGCGGAACGTGGTGCCTTGCGCGCGGACGTAGAAGCCGAGCGGCGCGGCGCCGAAAAGGCGCGCCACGACTGCCTGGTCGAAGGCGAATATCATCTGCCGGAGAAGCTTCGCGGCGCTGATGCTGATGCCGAAGCCGAGAAGTTCGCGCGCGGCGGCGCGATCCAGGCCGAGACGCGTGGGCGGCGGGCTTTGCCAGACATAGAGAGTGCAGAGCACGACGGCCTGCGCCACTTCCGCATAGACGAGCGACCAGTAGCCGAAGCCGGCGAGGGCGAGACCGACGCCGATCAGCGCATAGCCGATGAAATAGGAGATGACCTGAACGGCGGCGATGCGGCGGAACAGCAGCTTGCGATAGAGAAGGGCCTCCGACACGGACATGGCCGTGCGCAGCAGGACGACGAGGCAGAGAACGCGCAGGGCCTCCGCGCTCTGCGTGATCGACAGCAGCCGGGAGATGGTCCCGGCTGCAAGATAAAGACCGCCCGCCAGAACGACGGCGACCAGCAGGGCCAGCAACTGCCCCGTCTCCAGATGCCGGGACTCCAGCTCCTTGCGCTGGATCAGGGCTGGCGCGATGCCGAGAGCGCCTTCGAGATCGATCACCGAAACGACGATCATCGCGGCGGCGACGATGCCGAAATCGGCGGGCGAGAGGTGCCGCGCCAGAACGCCGATGACGACGAAGCGCAACAACGTCTGGACGGTCGATCCGAGAAGGATGTAGGACACGCCGCCAGCGGCGCGGGACGTCATGGACAAGGATGTGTCCTCCCGGTTCCGTTATTTTGCGCGCGGTTGGCCAGCGCCGGGTTCCAATGCTCGAAGAGCCCCGGCAGCAATATCGAGAGCGCGATGGCGCCGTAAAGGCCATAGGTCTTCAGGCATACCGGGTCCAGACGGATCGCCTGAAGCGCCATGCCGAGCGCATCCCCGCGCCTGCGCAGCGCTATGCATCGCTTGATGTTGCTGTGCAGTTCGCGCAGCAGATGGGGCACCTTGTCGAGGCCGGATTCGAACTCGCTCATCACGTCCAGGAACAATTTTCGCCGCGCCACATGGGCGCTGAAATCGAGATTTCTGGAAATGTGAGACATGCTGTCTTCATGCACCATCCGGAACGACAGTGCTTCGTCCAGACAGGTCCAGCGGAGGGTCCTCACCGCTCTGTAGAGAAGATGGTGATCTTCCAGAAAACGCAGGCGCGGGTCAAAGCCGCCAAGGGCGCGGAAGGCGTCGGTTCGGATCAGAATGGACGAGGTGAACGAAAACACGCCGCCGCGCAGAACGGCGCTTGCGAAGGCCTGCCGGTCATATGCGCTCCAGCGGTGATGGCCGAGCAGGGTGCCGTCGAGCGTCATGGTCCTGGTATCGCACAAGACCATGTCGAAGTCGGCGGCCACGGCCATCTGCCGCGCGAGCTTGGTTTCATCCCACCGGTCGTCGGCGTCGAGAAAGGCGATCCACTCGCCCCGGGCGAGGCCCGCGCCGTGATTTCTCGCGCTGCCCGGACCGGCATTGTCCTGCCGCACACAGGTGGCGTGCCAGCGCGCGGCGGCCTCTTCCGCCAGGCGCGCCTCTTCCGGCGACGAGCCGTCGTCGACGATCACAACCTCGAAGTCCCGAAATGTCTGTTCGGCGAGGCGACCGAGCGTCGCATCGATGAAACGACCCGCGTTGAAATAGGGGATGACCACCGAGACGGCGGGGGCGGCTCCGGTCATGGCGCGCGCCCCGGCAGCGCCTCGTCGAGGAAGCTTCGGCCCTCGGCCCGGAGTGCGGCCAATGTGCGGGCGATGCCGGCATGGTCATAGGGCAGGGTCGAAATGTTCGTGCACATCTCCTCAAGGCGCCCGCGGCCCGCCGGTTCGACGACGGAGACGTAGCGATGGGAAAGGCCGAGCTTCTCGGTGAGAGCCCTGTTTTTCGTCGGGAAGCCGAGCGTCGGTCGCCGCCGGTCCAGACAGATCAGCGGGCAACCGTTCAGAACGGCGAAGATGCTGCCATGCATCCGTTCCGACAGGCACAGGTCGAAGTGGCGTGCGAGGCCGGCCCATTCCAGAGGGCCGATGGGTGCGCCCGTGAGGTCGACATCCGCATAAGGGTTCTTGTCGGAGACCGAAACGATCTGGTAGCCCTGCTGGCGAAGCAGCGCGACGGCGGCGGCATAGGCGTCGTGAACGCCCGCGATCAGCAACAGGCGCGGGCGCTGAAAATCCACGCCCCAGCCCGCGAGGCGGGCGCGCAGCCTGTCGGTGGGAACGTCGCCGGTGAGGTCGGCTATGAAGGTCGGGTCGGGCGTCCAGGTTATTTTCTTTTCCAGCGCCGGGTCCGCCCAAAGCGCGAAGGCGCGCGTGCGTTCGTCGCGCACGCCGATCGCATCGAAGTCGCCCAGCGCCTCCGCGATCCGCCGCCGCATGCACTTCGGCAAGGCAAGCCAGTCGGTTTTTTCTCCCGCCGTTGCCGCATAGGCGATCTTGCGGACGTGCAGGGAGGGGCCCGGCCAGAAGACATTCGGGAAGGCTGGTGCGTAAGGGTCCGTCTGGAGACGCAGGAGACCCTTCAGGCGGTGCTGGAATGCGATTTTCCACACCTCATCGCTGCCGACCACCAGCGCGTCGTAGCGCGACTGAATATAGTCGAAAGTAAGTCGGCGCGCCTTGCTATGGAAGCGGCGCGGGCTCAGCGGCAGATCGTTGTCATAAAAGGCTTGCAAAGCCTTCTTCCGATCATCGTCCGCCGGTCCATAGGCGCGCGCCATCAAGACGGGATAGCGATGATCGACGATCTCGACCTCCGCCGCCGGGCGCAACTCGCCGATCGCCCGATGCAAGGCCAGACTTTGCAGAATCGCACCCTCATTAAAACCCGCATGCAGTGTCAGAGTTCCGAAACGCATCGCCTCATTCAATTTCAATAATACCAACCGCGTAATCAAGGTAACAGAAAAAGGGCCGACGCGATTGTTCCAGAGTCGGAATTATATATAAAGATCATCCGGCATTTGGGGGTAGTGAAGTGGACCCCATCCGTGGGACCACTTCAGTAGACTTATCCTTGTGTCGCCTTGTGCTTTAGCGGACTGGCTGCGAGACTGGCCGGGCCACAGAATGCGGACGTTGCAGAACATGAATCATCGGAGAGACATTGATGGTTTGCGCGCCCTGGCGGTCTTGCCGGTCATTCTCTACCACGCAGGCGTGGAGTTTTTCTCCGGCGGGTTTGTCGGCGTCGATGTCTTCTTTGTCATTTCGGGTTTTCTGATCACCGGCATCATCAAGTCCGAGGTCGATGCCGGCCGGTTCTCCGTCATCAATTTTTACGAGCGGCGAGCGCGCCGCATTCTGCCGGCGTTTTTCATGATCGTCGCGGTGACGGCGGGAGTCGGCTGGTTCACGATGCTCCCCGAGGATTATCAAGGCTTCGCCGCCTCAGCCATCGCTTCGGCGCTGTTCGTCTCGAACATGTTTTTCTGGGCGCAGGCGGACAATTATTTCGACGCGCCCGCAGAGACCAAGCCGCTACTGCACACCTGGTCTCTTGCCGTTGAAGAACAGTTCTATCTGATTTTCCCTGTCGCCATTCTTGTCATCATGTTCTTCATTTCGCGTTATCGGCGCAAGGACGCCATGCTCGTCCTCATCATCGCGGCGGCGACCCTCCTCTCCTTCGCTGTGGCGGTCTGGGCGACGAGCCACAAGCCCGTCGCTGCATTTTACTGGCTGCCCAGCCGCGCCTGGGAACTGATGCTCGGATCGTTGCTGGCGCTGGGTGCCGTGAAACCGGCCCGGCGTCAGTGGCATGCGGAGGCCGCCGCGTTCATCGGCGTCGCCTTCATCGTGGCGGCGATCTTCGGCTATTCGAGGACGACGCCTTTTCCGGGTCTGAGCGCCCTGCTGCCGACGCTGGGCGCAGCCGGTATTCTTTATGCCGGTCTCGACGGGCGCGCGACGGTCGCCGGGCGCGGACTCAGCCTTCTGCCGTTCCATTTTGTGGGGCTCATTTCCTATTCGCTCTATCTTTGGCATTGGCCGTTGATCGTCTTCAACAAGATCTATTTTGGCGAAGAGACCAGCCCTGCCGTCGTCGCCGGCGTGATCCTGGCATCCTTCGTTCTGGCCACATTGTCGTGGCGCTATGTCGAGGGGCCTTTCAGAAAAAAGCCCCCCCCCCCCCCCGCGCCTCACGCGGGCACGTATTTTCGCTCTCTCCGCCGCCGCCGTCGCGCTGACGGTCGTCCTGTCCGCCGGCATCGTCTGGCGGGATGGCTTCCCCGGCAGATTGTCTCCACGGGTGGAGGTGATCATGGACCGGCACCAGTATGAGGACGCGCGATATGGAGAGTGCCACCGCGCTTCGGAATTGCACCTGAAGGCGGATGACCTTTGTCTCCGCGGCGCGCCGGGACGGGCGGCAAGTTTCGTGCTGATTGGCGACAGCCACGCGGCCGCTCTGGCGGCGGGCGTTTTTGCGGCGGCAAAAATATCCGGCGTGGCGGGCTATCAGCTCACGGATTCAGGCTGGCGGCCAACCTATCCCTATATTCGTCTGTCGCGGGACAGCCAGGACCTCTGGATGAACGAGCAGCTTCGGCAGGTGCTGTCGGACAAGGCGATAGATCGCGTGGTCGTTATCGTGAACTGGGCCTCGGCGGTCGGCCAGACCTATATGCTGAACGCCAAGCCGGTGGCTGGAGCGGAAGCGGTGCCCGCCGCGCTCGTGGCGCTTGTTCAACGCCATCCTGAAAAGAAATTCGTCCTGCTTGAGGATACGCCTTGGGCGCGCACGTTCGGCGTGAGAAATCTGGCGCAGGCGATGATGTTCAACCGCCCGTTCGATCCGAAAATTCCGGTCGATGAATACAAGCGTGAGTGGCGCCGGACGCGCGACGTGCTGAGGCCCCTGGAGCGGCTGCCGAATGTCGAATGGGTGGACATCTCCGACAGCTTGTGCGACGAGCGCTTCTGCCACGGCCAGCGCAACGGCGAAACGCTCTATTACGACGCCGACCATCTGACCAGCCAGTTCGCCGAGAGGCAGGCGGACAGGATTGCTCGCATATTCGGAAACGATCAGTCAGGCCGCGACCGGTAAGCCGCGCCGGATAGACAAGAAAAACTTTCTTGCCGCTCTTGAGCAAGGCATCGATTGTTTTTTTCAGGCTCTCTTGCGCAGCCTGTGCTGTTGTCCGAACACGCCCTGGTGCCATTCGCGCGAGGGCACCAGCACGTCCGGCGAACTGCCGATCATGTTCCAGACGATGTTCGATCCGCCTCGTCCGAAGCAGTCCAGGATGAAGGCGCGCGGCGGCAGCGGGTGGTCCTCCTCCCTCCCGGTCCTCATTCCCTCTCCGTTGCGGCTCGTGTCGTTCATCTCCGGCCTCGTCCAAACCGGGCACAAGTTTTTTCGTCCGTGTCTGCGGCGCGCTCGCGTCCCCGGATGTGACGTTTGCATGACATTTCGATGACAGTCATCCCTTTTTCAGGCGTTTTCGGCCCCTCTTATCCCCGGCAGCGTCCGGTAGAGCGCCATGTGTTGTGCGACCACGCTCTCCATTCCGAAGCGTGTGGCGAGGGTCTCGCGGGCGGCGGCGCTCATTCGCGCATAGCGCTCCGGGGGTGTCGCGGCAGCCCTTTCGAGCGCCTCCACGCAACTCGAAATATCTCCCGCTTCGAAGAGATAACCGTTCGTTCCGTCTTCCACCATGTCCTCGACGCCGCTCACGCGCGTCACCACGGGCACGACGCCGAAGCTCATCGCCTCCAGCACGGAATTCGACATGCCTTCCGAAAGCGACGTGGACAGATAAAAATCCGCTTTGCGCAGAGCCGGCGTCACATCGTCCATGCGTCCCGTGAATTCGACGCGGGCGGCGATACCGAGGTCTTGGGCGAGAGCCTTCAGCTCTTCCTCTCGCGGGCCGTTGCCGACGAGCATCAGCTTCGCGGCGTGCTTGCCTTCGAGCTCGGTAAAGCTTCGCAGCATCGTGTCGAGAGCCTTTTCGCTGTCGAAACGCCCCATGAAAAGGAAGATGCTTTCGTTTCTCTCTCGCGCGGCGCGCGGTTCGAGCTGCGGCATGATGACGCCGTTTGGAATGCGATGAACACGGGCTTTTTCGATGCCGTGGCGTTCCACGTCGTCCACCATTTGTGCGCTGTTGGCGATGAAACCCGTCGTCAGGCGTTTCACGAGTGCCGCGAACTGCGGGCCGAAGAGGCGTTTGTTCTTTACCGTATCGATGTCGAAATCGTATCCGCCGCGTCCGAACTTGATGAGTGCGGGCCGTCCGGCGAGTTTCGCGCCGATCAGCGGGCCGACCGCGTGCAGCCGTCCGTGCACGATGTGAACCACGTCGTAGCTCCGCCTGTGCCGCCACAGCCACCAGGCCGTGCGAAGCGACCACCAGGCAAAGGAGAAAAAGTGACGGCCGCCGAGATTGGGCAGGCTGGTCAGGCGAAAGCGGATGATGCCGACGCCGTCCTTCGTTTCGCGCGCCGGCGTGTCCGCCTCGATGCGCGGTGCCAGCAGCGTGACCTTCGCACCCTCGCGCACCAGCGTGGCCGCGAACTTCCGGCTCTGCTGCTCCGCGCCGCCGAAGGACTCCGGCAGGTAGGTCGGCAGGACGAGCACGATGTGCAGGGAAGAGGTGCTGGGAGGTCTATCCACGTATTAGGTACCGATCTGAACGGGTCTGCTGGCGGCCGTTCCGGAGAATGCCAGATTTTGTCCTGTCTCTCTCGAAATATTGCTAGAGTTCTTCAACAAACGCATCGGCGACTTCAACCATACTTCCTTCATCACGGCTCCATGTCATCCAGGCTCCGCATCGTCCATGTCATAACCCGCTTCGTTAACGGCGGGGCGGACGAGAACACGCTCCTGACCTGCAACCATCAAGCCGAAGCAGGGCATGAGGTCTGGCTCGCCTACGGGCGGGACTGGACGGAGCGCATGCGCGGCCAGCTCGATCCGCGCGTCAGGGCGGTGGCGATTCCATCGCTGGTGCGGGAGATTTCGCCGGCGAAGGATGTTGCTGCCTTGTGTGCGCTGGCGAGACTTTATCGCCGCGTCCGCCCCGACATCGTCCACACGCATACGAGCAAGGCCGGCATTGTGGGCCGTCTCGCCGCCTTGGCCTGGTTGCCCGCGAGGGTCGTTCACGGCGTGCACATCCTCCCCTTCACGAGCGAGCCCTTTCCGAAACGCATCATGTATGTCCTGCTGGAGCGGCTCGCGGCGTTGCGCACCCATGCCTTCATCGATGTCAGCGAGGGCATGCGCGACCTCTGCCTCGAATATGGGCTGGGGACGAATGACAATCACTTCGTCATCCGGAGCGGCATGGATGTGGAGCGATTTCGCGACGCATTGCCCGCGGACGATCTCTTGGCCTTGCGACAATCCTGCGACGGTGCCGTGATCGCCGGCTACGTCGCCGTCCTCGAAAGGCGGAAAAGGCATCTCGAACTCCTGAAGGCGTTGGCGCCGCTGCTCGCGAAGAACAGGGACCTGTTCCTTGTGCTCGCGGGCGACGGTCCGGAGCGTCCGGAGCTCGAACGGTTCGTGCACGACAAGGGTATCGCCGGGCGTGTGCGCATCCTGGGCTTCCGGGAGGATGTGGATCGGGTGGTCTCCGGCTGCGACATCTGCCTGTTCGCCTCGCAGCGGGAAGGCTTGCCCCGCTCGGTCGTCCAGTATGTCATTGCGGGGAAACCCGTCGTCGCTTCGGCGCTTCCGGGCATCGAGCGCGTCGTCCGCGACGGCGAGAACGGTTTCGTGGTGGCGGGGGACCGGCTCGATGGCATTGCCGAGGGGCTGGAGAAGCTGATGCGGGATACCGGACTTCGCGCAAGCTTCGCCGCCGCCAGCGCCGCAACCGATCTGTCCGAGTGGGACGCGCGTATAATGACGGACCGGATCGGGAGTGTGTACTCTTGGGTGCGTCATGATTAATTACCTGCTTCCCCTCACCATCACGTGCCTCTTTCTGCCCTTCAGGGATCAGTTCGGGCCGGTGCAGGTGCGGCCGTTCGATGGCATGGTCGTTCTCCTGCTGTTGGCATCGCTGCCGCAGGCGGCCGCGATGCTTCGTTCGAAGCTCTCGCTCGGCCTTATTCTCATCGTTCCCTTTCTTGTCATTCACGTCCTGTCGGCGTTCACCCATTCAGGCACAAATGGCATTCGTGAGCTGCTTCAGGCCTCATTGCTCTTCGCGGTGGCGTTTCTGATCAACTTCCATGCGGACAAGCTGGACTACAGGAAAGCGGGAGCGGTGTTGCTGGTCGGTATGTTCGCCGTCATGGCCTACAACATCGGCTGGCATATCAGCCAAGGGTTCTGGTCGGGATGGAAGAGGCTCCTCGACCCCAAGGCGGTGTTCTCGTTCTTGCCTATGCTGCTCGGTGTCCATCTCCTTCTCACGCCAAAGCATCAAAGAAGGACGTACTGGATTTTATGGTGGGTCGTCGGCATTGCAATTGTGTTGTCGGGCGAACGCAAGGCACTACTCGCTTATGCGCTGCTTTCGGTGGCGTTTATCGGCCGCGGGCAGTTGCGCCTGGTGGCACCGATTGCGGCCGTCGGGTTTGCGGGACTGGTGATTTTCGCGGGCCTCACGGATAACCGGTACCTTGCGAAGCAGCTGGATTCGATTCTGGAGCCATCTCCCACTCAACTGTCGTTGGGCGCGCTGGCTTCCGGTGATATACCGCGGTCGCTCAGCAACGCCTCGCGCGAATTTCAGATGGCGCAGAGCGCCGAGCTAATGTCGAAGCATCCCGTCTTCGGCGTTGGCACGAATGCATATGTCGATTTGATCATGCAGCGGTTCGGATCGCTTCCCCGCTACCTGAAGCAGGGGGTGCACAACGAGTTCCTCAGGGTGTTTGTTGAGAACGGGGTAGTCGGTTTTGCTGCCTATGTCACCATCTGGCTCGTGGCAACGATACGACTCTGGACGCTCGCGACGAGGCTCCATCAGACAGGTTACTTCGATGCGATGCGGGCCAGATTGCTGACGGCAACGCTTCTGGTTCCGCCGTTCTTCTATGTGGCTTTGGAGGCGTCCGGAACCCGCGTCATCATGGCGGGGATTGTAGTCAGCCTGTCTCCGGATGTTTTGCGGCTCGCCACCTATCGGTCCATCCGTACGGTAAGGCAAGAAAGCCGATACGGCCTGGAGCCGCCTGAGACCAATGGGACCCTCGCCGGCCACAGGCAGAGTTCGTCCGCAGGAAAGTGAGTCATGATCTCCGCGATACTCACGTGTCACAACGAGGAGCGTTTCATTGCGCAGGCTATTGAAAGCATCGTAGCGCAAACCGCCTATGACGAAATCGGTCAGATCATCGTCGTGAATGACGGATCGCGAGACGGATCTCAAGCGGTGCTCGACGAAATTTCGGTACACAATGGAAAGCTTGAGATTGTCCAGGCCGGTGGCGTTGGTGTATCGGCCGCCCGCAATCTGGCTATCGCACGCGCGCAAGGCGATTTTATCGCATTCCTCGATGGTGACGATCTGTGGCACCCCGAAAAGACGGAGAGGCAGTTGGCGGCGGCGCGGACGGCCGGTGAGTCAACCGTGCTGCTCTACACGGACTTCCTGGACTTTTGCGAAGATATCAGCGAAGGGAGCCATGTTCCGGTTCGCATTTTCGAAGCAACGAACCAGAACGTGTTGAACGATTTCTTTGTCTATGACGGCCCGATAATGCCTTCCTCGGTTCTTGTGCGGACGAGCGCGATCAAGGAGACGAAAGGATTCGATCCCGCGCTCAGATACGCGGAGGATACGGATGCGTGGCTGAGGCTGGCTGCAGCTGGAGGCCGATTCCAGCATGTTCCGGGAGTGCTGACGTTCAAAAGGCGACACGGCGCGAACGCCACGGGAGATCCTCGGGATTGGGACATGCTGGCCGAGCGTATTTCGCAAATCTGGGTAGGCAGAGTGCCGGAACTGAAGAGTCTTACGTCGCGGCGTGCATCTGTCAGGCGCGTGAAGATCGCGTCGACATATCTTTCGCGAGGAGAAAGGGCGCGCGCATTCACCTACCTTGCGCGAGCTCTCGCCTGTAATCCGTTCAATGGACGGGCGTATATATTCGCCGTTCTGGCGCTTCTGCCAGATGGCATTCGCGGTACCTTGATTGCGGTACTGAAAAGATTGCGCTCGATGGCCCGCGGCAGCGGTGTCGTCAAGGTTCGTTAGTTTCCGAAAGGTGGCACGTGTCGCAGGATGCGCTCTCCTCTTCTGACGGCCAATTGTCTGATGGTATCGATCTCACCATCGTGGTGCCCGTCTATAACCGGGCGGCATTGATCGGGCGCTGTCTTCGCAGCTGCCTTGCCCAGGCGGGCGAGAATGTCGAAGTGATTGTGGTGGACGATGCGTCCACTGACGACAGCGTTGCGGCGGTTCGGGCTTTCTCGCATCCGCGGTTGAGCGTGCTGGTGCAGGAGCGGAACAAAGGGGTCTGTTCCGCGCGCGGTCGCGGCGTTTCCGAGGCGCGAGGCGAGTGGGTTGCCTTCGTGGACAGCGACGACGAACTTGCCGGGGGAGCGATCGATACGCTGCTGGCGGCGATCCGGGAATGTCCAGAGGATTGCGGCGCGATCTATCACCGCGACCTCCATACCGATGGCGTCGTTTCTCCGGTTACTGTCCCCAGATACGGCAAGCTCCGGTATGAAGATTATATCGAGCTCATGAACGTCAATCTGCACCGCTACAAGGATGTCTTTCAATGCATGCGAGCCAGCGCGCTGAAAGAGGTTCCCTGGCCCGAGAACCGCGCGCCGGAGACCGAGTTTCATTTGAACTTCGTACGGCGCTTTCCGGTTCTGATGAGAGAGCCGGCTATCTATCTGGTCCATGATGACGCAGATGCTCGCTTGAGTACGGCGCAGACGCTGTCCCCCTCAAGGAGCGAGGCGGAGCTTGAAAGACTGCACAGCCTTGAACGTATCATCGACGACCACGGCGACGCGCTGCGCGTCCACGGCCCGGCGCTCTGGGAACACATGCTGACGAATCTGATTTCCCTCGAAGCCATTTTCGGGCGGAAGGAAAAGATGCGGGAACTCTACTCCTACGGCATTCGCGGTGGTGCTCGAAAGCTTCGCCTCGTGCTCGTGCTTGCGGCGGGCCTTCTTGGTCCGACGGTCGTCGTCCGGATGCGGTTCTTGTACAAATACCTCCGTACGTTCAGACACAGCTCTGCCTCGACATAGACGTTTCCCACGCTTCCATTTCTTCCATAGACATGCCGCAAACAGGCTTCCGTGAGAGGGCTCGATTTTTGAGGATTCTCTATTTCATAAACGGCTTCGATCCCGGTGGCGCCGAGCACGGGTTGCTGACGCTTGTCGAGAGCGGGTTCTTTTCCGGTCACGAGCTGGACATAGCCGGCATGTGCCGGGGACGGGGCGATCTGGCCGAGACGCTCCGAAGGGCGGTGGGGGAGCAACGCTTTCATATCGCGGGTGAGAGAGAAAAGTGCGAGAACGAACTCAAAATGCTCAGGGTGTCCGGTTACGTTGCAACGCTTCGCGGGGGAATATCCACGATTGATGTCCGCAGAAAATTATCAGGTTCGAGAAAGGTGGGCTTTTCTCCGTGCAATCCGCCATTTGGAAGACTGGCGGGCCAACATAAATAAAATTCTCCTTGATGCCTTCTCCCACATCGATCTTCGAGATGTCGGCACGTGGAGAAGATGCGACTTGCTTCCACATTTCGGCTCCCCGGCCGATAGCGGGGACGGATTGAACCAACGTCAGCAGGGCGAGAGGTAGCAGCACGGTCATACCGGTCACTATGAACAGCCGTTCCAGCTTCATCTGACGGAGAATGTGGAACAGGATCAAAGCCGAGCAGGCGATTGCAGGAAAATAATATCGTGTTCCGCCCCTTATGAACGCATCTCCCTGTTTTGAGGCAGCGAAGGCTATAAGTGTCGCAAGAGCGAAAATGGCCAGCAGAAAAATAGCTGCATTCTCTTTCCGAGATGTGGATTTGTTCCGCATATATTCAATGAAAGAGGGAATGTAATAAATGGCTGCTGCCATGGATAGAACCAGAGAACTCAGCCTAACGACACCAGGCAGGTTCAGTCCGCTTAATCCTCTGCCGTTGGTTATGCTGGAAAAAAATACCGGGAGGTTTGTCAGCAGATTTGTCGCCATGGTACTCATAGTTCCACCGCGTGCCTGATCGCCGCTTTCTCTCAATATGAAAAAGGCGAAGATCGTGGCGGCAGTCAGAACGATGAGTTTCGCATCACGACGCATGAAGGCCGAAACCGCAAGCGCCGGCACGGCACAAATGGAGAGGGGCGACGCAAAGCAGAGAATTAGCGCAATGCAGAAAATTCGCCAGGGTAGAGGTCTCTCGTTCAATACTGCCCCACCCCCGATCAGCGCTAGAATGAGAATAGAAGGCCAGATCGTATAGGTCAGGTTGGCAAAGTAGATGGGGTCGTAGCGGAAGAAGTACAGGCCAAGAAGACCGACCGCGATTGCGGCATTCCAGCATCTGTGTGCGATCGCGATCAGCAGAAGCCAGATAACCGCGGCAACGCTTGCATACATAAGGGGCTGAAGTACCGCCGGGAGTGCGGAAAAGCTCCAGGCGAGCAGTTGTGGGTGGAAAGAAATATATCCCTGATAATAGAATAAGACAGTGGCGTCCGAGATGCCGTTAAATCTGTTGAAGAGGACACTGGCGTCCTCTGCGGTCAGAAACTTCGTGAAAACGGTTACCGTGGAAAAGACGATGCTCGTGGCGAATATGATCCACAGCAGTTTTTTCGGTTCCGGTTCGAGGCTCGCTGCGTATGCGTTCTTTTCCTGCAGATAATGGAGTGCCTCGTCTACAAAGGTCTTGTGACGCATGCTTCACCTTCTCCGAATGGATGATCTTCCGCGCAAAGACAGGAGCAACGTCCTGAAATTTCAGAATACCTTAAAGCCTTTGCATTGATTGTACAGATAGGGTAATCGCCTGACAGGTGCCGCTCCTGACCGGGTTAGGGTCAAGCGGCTTCGGGTGTCGTTTTCATCTTCGCATTCTCCTTTTTCGGTAGTCCATCTGTGAAGGCCTTTTGCGGGGTGCGCCCCTTCATGGCGCGGGCGCTTGGTGTTGTAGACCACCAGGAAGGCGTCGAGGTCTTTCTGCATCTCCTCGATGGTCTCGTACCACTTCTTGCGGCCCATGACTCTGAAGTGCTCGTCGAGCAGGGTGCGGTGCAGGCGCTCGACAAAGCCGTTGGACTGCGGGCGTTTGACCGGGTGGTGCGGTGCTCGATCTCCTCGAGTTGGAGGAAGAGCTCGTAGGGATGCTGGTCCGGCCGGCCGCAGAACTCGCGGCCGTTGTCGCTCAGGATCGTGGTGATCCGGGCCTTGTGCTGCTCGAAGGTCGGCAGCACGTCGGTGTTGAGCAGATGCACGGCGGTGACTGGCGTCTTGTTGGGATAGAGCCCGGCCCAGGGGCCTGTCAGTAATTTTGTGCGTGAGGCCGTTGGGGCAGGCCTTCTCGGCGCGGGGTAGTACGAGCGCGACATCCGGCGCCTGGCCGAGCGCGCTGTTCCCGTCCGATGTGATCCCGACAAGCGGCATCGAAAAGCGTTTGGCGAAGGTGATGGTCGAGGTGAGTTCGACGCTTTCGCCCGACCAGGAGAGCGCCGGAATGGCGTCATCCTTCGTGACCATGCCGAGATCGCCATGAGGCCTTGCCCGGATGGACGAACTGCGCGGGCGCGCCGGTGAAAGGCGAGCGTCGCAACGATCCTGCGGCCGATATGGCCCGATTTGCCCATGCCCGTCACGATGACGCGGCCCGCGCGGCGATGGCCCTCGCCGTCCTCGCCCCTTACGCCCGCCAGCGGCTCGACCGCGCCGGAAAACGGGCCATCCAGCGAGACGGTCATCTGTTTTGGACCATCGATTTCGAGCTCCAGCGTCCGCCGGGCGGAAGCGAGGTGATCGTGCGGTTGGGCTGTCTCCGGTGAGGCGGCGCCGGCCTTGCTTTTCGACAAATCGGACTCCTGAAAAGGTTAATGGTGCCCGGCCGGTCCCCTTTTCCAGCCGGCTGCGCCGGTGTTGTTTGCATCTTCTTGTAGCAGGGGAAGAGGCCGAAGCGGAATCGTCCAATACGGTAAAGGAAGTCGTGGGTTTGGCTGCTTTCAGCCGGTTCCTTCACCCATCCCGATGTTCTACACTCCGCGGCAGACGACCAAGCAAGGGCTTGGCATCAAGGGCTTGGTATCATATGCAGCGTATCTCCCCACGCTGGCGGCAGGGCGCGATCACGGTGACGGTGCTGGCCCTTGTCGGCTATCTCGTGATGTCTGCCATGTCCGATGGCCGCCGCCTGATGGAAGCGGGCGTTGCAATAGGGTGGGGGCGGCTCGCGGCGGTACTGCTGCTTTCGGTCGTGAATTATGCGCTGCGCTTCTGGCGGTGGCAGTTTTACCTGGGCTGGCTCGGCCATGGCGTTCCGGCGGGCCGCAGTCTTCTCATCTATCTGAGCGGATTTGCCCTTACGGTAAGCCCTGGCAAAGCGGGCGAGGCGGTGCGCTGCCTCTATCTGCGGCAGGATGGCGTTCCCTACGCCACCGGCCTAGCGATGATGTTTGTGGAACGGCTTATCGACCTCGTCGCCATTTTGGTGCTTGCCTCATTCATCCTGCTGGCGCGTCAGGATCTTTCCTGGATGGTCGGCCTTTTCGGCATTTGCCTCGTTCTGGGGCTCGCTGTGCTGCATCACCGTCATACGCCGGAGATGTTGAGCGCGCTTGGCAAGCGTTTCGGTGGACGGGTTGCAACGGCGGCGGACTGGCTTTCAACGACGCTCATGCATGCCCGCGGCCTTCTCGGCTGGGGGCGCCTTGTTCCGATACTCCTTATTGCAATCGTTTCATGGGGCGCGGAAGGTGTCGGTGTGTGGGTGCTCGCCGCCGCTTTTCCCGCCGGTCCCGATCTTGCACTTTCAATCGGGGTTTACGGTTTGGCGATCCTGGCCGGTGCGGCAGCGGTTTTCCTGCCTGCGGGCCTTGGCGGAACGGAGGCTGTGATGACGGGTCTTCTGCTGGCGGCAGGGCTTGCGCTGCCTGAAGCGGTGGCGATCACGCTGATCTGCCGGCTCGCTACATTGTGGTTTGCCGTGGCGGTGGGCGCTGCGGCGCTTCTCTGGCTCGAATATCGCGGTGGCGGAGGAGAGGGCGCGCGCGACATGAATGCCTCCGAGATTCCTCAGGGCAAGATTCATCAGGGAGAGGCTTCCCAATGAATGAAACGGCTCGGTTCGGAGCGGACTCCGTTCTCTGCGTCGATCTCGATGGCACGCTCTCACGCACGGATACACTGATCGAAACCCTGCTGATGCTGGTCAAGCAAAAGCCGCTGGCGGTGTTGCTGCTGCCTCTCTGGCTCATGCGCGGCAGGGCCGCGTTCAAGGCGGCCGTTGCGCAATCGGTCAGGTTCGATCCCGAGGATCTTACCTATAACGAGGAACTGGTTGACTGGCTCAAGGCCGAAAAGGCGCGGGGCCGGCGCATCGTGCTTGCGACCGCTGCCGATGAGCGGATAGCCCGGCCGATTGCAGAGCATCTCGGTGTTTTCGACGATGTTGTTGCCAGTGACGGATCGGCGAACCGCAAGGGAAAAGCCAAGGCGGAGGTGCTCCGCGATGCCTATGGCACATTCATCTATGTGGCCAATGGCGACGTGGACGTGCCTGTCTGGGAGGCTGCCGATGGTGCCGTGCTTGTCGCCGGTTCCCCACGCATCGCCAAGCGGCTCGCCGGACGGGTTGCATTCGACCGTGTTTTCGAACCGGCTCCCGCCAAGGCGACCTGGCGGCTCTGGCTGAAGCAGCTCCGGCTTCATCAATGGGCGAAGAACGGGCTTATGTTCGTGCCGCTGGTCCTGTCGCATCAGATCGCCGATCCGGCGCAATTCCTCAAGGTGCTGGCGGGTTTCTTCGCCTTCAGCCTTTGTGCATCCGGTGTTTATGTCCTGAACGATCTGCTGGACCTGGGATCGGATCGCCGTCACGCAACGAAAAAGAACCGGCCTTTCGCCGCGGCATCCCTGCCGCTTGAGCAGGGGCTTATTGTGTTTCCTCTGCTGCTCATCCCGGCCTTCGCCATAGCGCTTTCGACCAGCCTTCCCTTCGCCGGTGTGCTGGTGGTCTATTACTTTCTCACACTGGCCTATTCCTTCGATCTGAAGAAGCGCGTGCTGGTCGATGTCTTCACGCTGGCCGGTCTCTATACGGTGCGTATCGTGGCGGGCGGCGTGGTCGCGAGCATCCACCTGTCTCCCTGGCTACTGGCCTTTTCGATCTTTCTCTTCCTCAGTCTTGGCATTGTGAAGCGCGTGGCGGAGCTGGAGGCATCCTCCAGACGCGGTATCACGGAACTGCGTGGGCGGGGCTACAGATCGGATGATGCGCCCATTATGACTGCGCTGGGCGTGGCGTCCGGTTATGCCAGCGTCGTCATCTTTTCGTTGTATATCAGCGCGCCGGACAGCCGGGCACTCTATCCACATCATGAGTTTTTGTGGCTCTTCGTGCCCCTCATCCTTTTCTGGATCAGCCGGGTCTGGCTTCTGACATGGCGGGGCGAGATGCATGACGATCCAATCGTCTTTGCACTGAAGGACCGCGTGAGTCAGTTGACGGCCATCGCCGCGGCCAGCGTTCTTCTCATTTCGGCGATTTGAGGTCATGACCGACGAATTCCAGAGCTGGGGACGGTATCCGCGTGTCGGCGATCAGCACGTCGTCCGGGCGCGCGACCGCCATGCCTTGCCGCCATTCGATGCGGGCAGACCCAATCTTGCCTATGGCAATGGGCGATCCTATGGCGATGTGTGCCTGAATGAGGGGGGAACGCTCATTGCCATGCGCGGTCTCAACCGGTTCATCGCCTTCGATGAGGAGGCGGGGGAACTGGTTTGCGAAGCGGGAGTGCTGCTCGCCGACATACTCGATCTCGTGGGACCAAGGGGCTGGTTCCTGCCGGCGGCGCCCGGCACGAAGTTCGTGACGGTGGGCGGCGTGATCGCGAATGACGTACATGGCAAGAACCATCATCGTGTCGGCACATTCGGGGCGAATGTGCTGGCGTTCAGCCTGTCGAGATCGGATGGATCGCATCTGCACTGTTCGCAGACGGAGAATCCGGAGCTCTTTGCGGCGACGATCGGCGGGCTTGGGCTTACCGGCGTCATCACGCAAGCGCGGCTCAAGCTGCGCCCGGTCAAATCGGGTTATTTCGAGGGTGAGCAGATCAAGTTCCGCACGCTGGACGAGTTCTTCGCCCTCGCCGAAGAGTCCGAAGACCCCTATGAATACACAGCCGCCTGGATCGACTGTCTTGCCGAGGGGGAGACGCTCGGCCGCGGGCTTTTCATGCGGGCCAATCACGCCGAGACGGGAGGTTTCGAGGCGCCGCGTTCATTGCCGCTGGCCATGCCGGCGACGCCTCCTCTTTCTCTCGTCAACCGGTTGAGCCTGGGCGTTTTCAACACGCTTTACTACGAACGTCAGCGTACTGCGGTGGTCGTGCGGCGCTGGCACTACAATCCATATCTTTTTCCGCTCGATACGATTGCGGACTGGAACCGGGTTTACGGGCCCAAAGGCTTCGTCCAGTACCAATGCGTGGTGCCGATGGCCGATGCGCGGGATGCTTCCCATGCATTGCTGACGGAGATCAGCCGGTCGGGCCAGGGCTCGCCGCTGGTCGTGTTCAAGACTTTCGGCGATGTGGTATCGCCCGGCATGCTGTCTTTTCCGATGAAGGGGGCGACGCTTGCTCTCGACTTTCCGATGGCCGGGGGGAAGACGCTTTCGCTCCTGGATCGACTGGACCGGATCGTGGCCGAGGCCGGTGGCCGATTGTATCCGGCCAAGGACGCGCGGATGACAGGCGACATGTTTGAAAAGGGATATCCGGCCTTCGGGCAATTCGTGAAGCATGTCGATCCGGCTTTCGGGTCGAGTTTCGGGCGCCGGGTTTTGAGGGGACAAAGATGAAGCGCGTGGCGATTTTCGGGGCAACCTCAGCAATTGCCGAGGCGGCTGCCCGCGAATGGGCGGGGGAAGGGGCCCGGTTCTTTCTGGTCGGACGTAACGAAACGGCTCTCGGCGATATTGCCGCCGACCTCAAAGTGCGCGGGGCGGAAGAGGTAACGATCCGGACGGCGGATCTGATGGAAATGGAGGGGCTCGCGAAGCTTTGCCACGAGGCCGAAGGCGCGCTTGAAGGGATCGACATTGCGTTGATCGCGCATGGCGTTCTGCCGGACCAGGCGGAGGTTTCCGCGTCGGCGGAGCAGCTTCTGAAAAATTTGGCTGTCAACGCGCTGAGCCCGGCGGCGCTGATGGTCGAATTGGGACAGATCATGAAGCGCCAGCAGCATGGCAGCCTGGTTGTGATGTCGTCGGTGGCTGGCGACCGCGGGCGGCCCAGCAACTGGGCCTATGGCGGCGCCAAGGCCATGCTTTCCGTCATGGGGGAGGGTATGGGAATGGAACTCGAGGCGGCCGGTGTGAGTGTGATTGTATGCAAGCCGGGCTTTGTCGATACGCCGATGACGGAGGCTTTCAAGAAGGGACCGCTCTGGGCGGCGCCGGCGCAGGTGGCGGGGCCAATTGTGCGAGCGGTTCAGAAAGGGCGAAGTTGTGTCATATATGCCCCGGCTTGGTGGCGAATTGTCATGCTGGTTGTCCGTTTTGCCCCTGCTTTCATCGTTCGGCGCTTATGATCGGCAGGACGCTTGCGCACGCGAGCCTTGCACGGCTTCTTTTTTCCGATGGTGACCTGTGATGCTCGCTTCCCTGAAATCCGTTGAACATATACTGGCAAGCCCGAGCGACCCCGCTGCGCCGGTGGACCTCACATGGCGTGGCGATGCTTTGACGGAAGCGAAGGTGAACGACAGGGAGGGCCGGTCTGTATCGATGCCTCTGATATCGGGGCAGCCCATCCTGATCGACTTCGACGAAAGCGCGGTGTCGCGGCAGTGGTTTGAGGAGAAGCGCGAAAGTTACTCCCTCGTCGCGGAGCGGCGCAGCCTCCCGCGCGCGATCAAGGCGCGCCTTTTCGGGACCTATGGGGTGAGCAAGCGGAATTTCGAAAAATTCAGCCGGGAGATTGCGTCCGGGCAGCCCGGTCCTCGGTTTGTGCTGATGGTGGGTGCCGGTCAGAGGGGCATGGGCACCGAGATACTCTATGACGATCCGGACACGGCCTTGATCGCATTCGACATCTATCCCTCGCCGTTCACGGTGTTCGCGGCCGACGCCCACCGGATACCTCTGAAGAGCGAATCCGTCGACGCCGTATGCATCCAGGCCGTTCTGGAGCATGTTCTCGATCCCGCCTGCGTCGTGTCAGAAATCCTTCGCGTTTTGAAGCCCGAAGGCGTCGTCTATGCGGAGACGCCGTTCATGCAGCAGGTGCATGAGGGCGCTTCGGATTTCACCAGGTTCACCGAACTCGGACATCGCTGGCTGTTTCGCGATTTCGACACGATAGAGCGCGGGGCGATCGGCGGACCCGGACTTTCCGTGTACTGGTCGATGAAGTACTTCTTCCGCGGGCTGACTCGCAGCCGGAAGCTTGCCAACATTCTGAGCCTGCCATTCGGGCTCCTTGCGTTGTTCGATGCCGTGATGCCGCCCGGTCAGGTTATCGACGGCGCGAATGGTGTCTATTTCATCGGGCGAAAATCCGGCAAGCGGCTAGGATCGCGTGACATCTTCGAACAATATCTCGGCGCGCAGTGACCGGCGTGCTTATCCTTGTCTGCATAAAGAGATAATGCTGTTTCTGCGAGAGCCATGCGCATTCTTTATTTCATAAACGGATTCGATCCCGGTGGCGCCGAGCACGGGTTGCTGACGCTTGTCGAGAGCGGGTTCTTTTCCGGTCATGATCTTCGCGTCATGGGCATCTGCCGCGGGCGAGGAGGGCTCGCGGATGCGCTGCGTGCCTCGCTCGGCGAAGGGAACCTGAAAATCGTCGACGACCGGGAAAACCTCACTCTTCGCGCCTGTGTTGCGGCTGCCTTCGCGCTGGCGCGGGAGATCGGGCTCTTCCGTCCGGACGTCGTTGTCCTTTCCCTGAAGCAGGCCAATGTGATCGGCCGTCTCGTGCTGCAGGCATTTCCCGGTCCACGCTGCGTCTCCTTCGAGCACATCTCCCGCTACCGTGCCCGCCGTGCCGAAGCGGTTTACGGGAAGCTCCTCGCCGCCTTGTCGGGGCGCGTGGACGAGGTCTGGTCGGATTGCAAGGAAACCCTCGAGGCCACGCGTCCCTATTTCAGGAAGCCGGGACGGCGCGAAGCCGTCGTCCCCCTGTTCCGCGTCCGGCCCGGCGGCGCGGTCAAGACGGATTATTCTGTTGGCACGCCGCTCAGGATTGCCGCCGCCGGACGCCTTGTCGACCGGAAGAATTTCGACCGGCTCATTCTCGCGGTGAAGGCGCTTGCCGACCGGGGAACACCGGCGGCGCTTACGATATTCGGAGACGGACCCGAGCATGAAAGGCTGGAACATCTCATCTCCAGTACCGGTCTTGAAGGTCAGGTGCGGCTCGCGGGCTATCGGGACCGGTGGTTCGAGGAGGCGGCCAACGGCGATCTCTTCGTCAATGCGAGCGACACGGAAGGTTTCTGTATCGTCGTTGCAGAAGCAATGTCCGTCGGTCTGCCGGTGGTGGCGACCGATGTGGGCGGGATCAGGGAATATGGCCGCGACGGCGACAACATGCTGAAGGTCGCCGATGCCGGCATCGAGACGCTCGTGGTGGCGATACAGAAGCTGGCGGGTGACGAAGGGCTTCGCCGGTCGCTCGGTCTGCGCGCCCGGGAAGACATATGCCGCCGCTATTCCGAGGCGGGCATTGCAGAACGTGGACGTTCGGTCCTCGGCGAGGCCCGGTAAATCGTCTACCGGCCGATGCCGGTGTAGCTGAAGCCCGCGCGTTCCACTTCCGCAATATCGTAGATGTTGCGGAGGTCCACCATGATGGCGCCGCGCAGGGTCTTTGCCAGCCGGTCGAGATCGAGCGCCCGATATTCGTTCCACTCCGTGATGATGACCACGGCGTCGGAATTCCGGGCGGCCTCGTAGGGCGTGTCGCAATAGACCACGCTGTCCGGCAGGAGATGCTTTGCTTCCTTCATGCCCTGCGGATCGTGCGCGCGCACGGCCGCGCCGCGTTCGATCAGCGCGGGAACGATGTCGAGCGATGGCGCGTCGCGCATGTCGTCCGTTTCCGGTTTGAATGTCAGGCCGAGAACGGCGACCGTCTTTCCCTTCACGGATACGTCGCAGGCGCGCTCTATCTTGTCGACCATGCGGCGCTTGCGCTCGCTGTTCACTTCGACCACCGCCTCGATGATGCGGGTCGGCGATTGATACTGCTGTGCGGTGCGGACGAGGGCGAGCGTGTCCTTGGGGAAGCACGAGCCGCCATAACCGGGGCCTGCGTGAAGAAATTTCGAGCCGATGCGGCGGTCGAGGCCGATGCCGCGCGCGACGTCCTGCACGTTGGCGCCCGTCTTTTCGCAGATGTCGGCCATCTCGTTGATGAAGGTGATCTTCATGGCGAGGAAGGCGTTCGCCGCATATTTCGTAAGCTCGGCAGTGCGCCGGCTGGTGAAGAGTATCGGCGTTTCGTTGAGATTGAGCGGACGATAGAGCTGGCGCATCACATCGCGGGCGCGCTCGTCCTCCGCGCCGACTACCACGCGGTCGGGCCGCTTGAAGTCGTCGATGGCCGCGCCTTCCCGCAGGAACTCCGGATTGGAGGCAACCGAGAAATCCGCATCGGGCGCCACCCGGCGGATGATGGCCTCGACTTCGTCCGCGGTGCCGACGGGGACGGTCGATTTCGTCACAACCACGGTGTAGCCGGTGATCGCGGCGGCGATTTCTTCCGCTGCCGAATAGACATAGGATAGGTCGGCGTGGCCGTCGCCTCGCCGGGTCGGCGTGCCGACGGCGATGAAGACGGCATCGGCATCCGCGACTGCGGTCGCGAGGTCGGTGGTGAAGGCGAGCCGCCCGGCGAACCTGTTGCCGTTAACCAGGACGTCGAGCCCCGGCTCGTAGATCGGGATTTGACCCTGCATCAAGGCGTCGATCTTGGCGGCATCCTTGTCGACGCAAGTCACCGTATGGCCGAAATCGGCAAAGCAGGCGCCGGACACCAGTCCCACATAACCCGACCCAATCATCGCCACGCGCATGCCGGTACCTCTGTTCTGCTGGCTCGCATTCCCAGTTCGTTCATAGCGGCTTTGGTCCGTTAAATGAAGTCTCGGAGCCGTCTCCGGCTTGCTTTCTTCCGCATATATGGACCATCTTCCCGAAGCGACAGATCATGGCAGGTGGAGATAAAGGCATGACGGTTCTTGTGACAGGCGCTGCCGGGTTCATCGGTAGCCACGTTTGCCACCACTTGCTCGATCGCGGCGATACGGTGGTCGGTATCGACGATCTGAACGCCTATTACGACCCCGCCCTCAAGGATGCGCGGCTTGAACGCTTGCGGGGCCGGAACGGCTTCTCCTTCCTCAAGGGCGACATTGCCGACACCGGCGCGCTGGCCGATGCCGTCAGGGGAAGAGAAATTATCAAGGTGGTTCACCTGGCGGCCCAGGCCGGCGTCCGCTATTCGCTCGAAAACCCGCGCGCCTATGTCCGGTCGAATCTCGACGGGCATCTCGAGATCCTCGAGCTCTGTCGCGGTCTCGGTACGGTCGGGCATCTCGTTTACGCGTCTTCCAGCTCCGTCTATGGCGGTAACGAGAAGGTCCCCTTCAGCGAAGACGACCCCGTCGATCATCCGGTATCGCTTTACGCCGCCACCAAGAAGGCGGACGAGCTGATGAGCCATGCCTATTCGCACCTCTACGGTATCCCGCAGACAGGACTCCGATACTTCACAGTCTATGGCCCCTGGGGGCGTCCCGACATGGCCTACTGGCTTTTTACCGAGGCCATGCTGAAGGGGAAGCCGATCCGCGTCTTCAATGACGGTAATATGTGGCGGGATTTTACCTATGTGGACGACATCGTCCGGGGGACGGTTGCCGCACTCGATCACCCGCCGCAGGCTAACGGGGGAGCGCCACACCGGATCTACAATATCGGCCACAACAAGCCGGAACGGCTCGGGACCTTCATCGACATCCTGGAGGAGGTCCTCGGGGTCAAGGCCGTTCGCGAATACGAACCCATGCAGCCGGGCGACGTGCCGAGGACCTATGCCGATATCGGGGCGATCGAACGCGATCTCGGCTTCCGGCCCCAGGTCAGTCTTCGGGAAGGGTTGACCCGTTTTGCCGAATGGTATCGCGGCTACCTCAAAATCTGACACGTTCAGGTGTGCCGAAGAGGCCCTCGGGGCTTGCCTCGGAGGCCGAAAAACGCTCAATTCCGTCGGTTCCGGGCCGGTTTCAGGGCCGGCCGATGCAACGGGGAACGAATGTGACGGCGACGAGAGCGCGAAAAGCCCTGATCACGGGCGTAACGGGGCAGGACGGGGCGTGGCTCGCACGCCTGTTGCTCGACAAAGGCTACATCGTCCACGGCGTGAAGCGCCGCTCATCCTCCTTCAATACCGGCAGGATCGACGATCTCTATCAGGACCCGCATCTCGACAGCGTCCGGCTCTTCCTGCACTACGGCGACCTGACCGACGCCACAAATCTCATCCGGGTCGTGCAGGAAACGCAGCCGGACGAAATCTACAACCTCGCGGCGCAGAGCCACGTTCATGTCAGTTTCGAGACGCCCGAATATACGGCCAATGCCGATGCCATAGGTACGCTGCGTCTGCTTGAGGCGATCCGCATTCTCGGCATGTCGGAGAGCGTCCGCTTCTATCAGGCTTCGACATCGGAGCTTTACGGCAAGGCTCAGGAAACCCCGCAAAACGAACGTACACCTTTCTATCCGCGCAGCCCTTATGCGGTGGCCAAGCTCTACGCCTTCTGGACGACGGTGAATTACCGGGAGGCCTATGGCATGCATGCCTCCAACGGCATCCTGTTCAATCACGAAGGGCCGACCCGCGGCGAAACCTTCGTCACGCGCAAGATCACGCGAGCGGTCGCGGCAATCGAACTCGGGCTTCAGGACAAGCTCTATCTCGGCAACATCGACGCGCGCCGGGACTGGGGGCATTCGCGTGACTATGTCGAAGGCATGTGGCGGATCGTGCAGCAGGATGAACCGGACGACTACGTGCTCGCGACCGGCGAGACGCATTCGGTCCGGGAGTTCGTGGAGCTCGCCTTTGCCGAGGTCGGCAGGCACATCGTCTGGAAAGGGCAGGGAGTGGACGAGGTCGGTCTCGACGCATCCAACGACAAGGTGCTGGTGAAGATCGATCCCCGCTATTTCCGGCCCACCGAGGTCGACGTTCTTCTCGGAGATCCGAGCAAGGCCCGGCATAAGCTCGGCTGGCACCACAAGACGAAGTTCCCCGAGCTCGTCGCCGAAATGATTGCCGCCGATCTGAAGGCGGTTGCCCGCGAGGCGAACCGGATCGGCCGGCATGACTGACAGGCGCTCGGCGCTGGTGACGGGCGTGACGGGGCAGGATGGCGCCTATCTGGTGGAGCTTCTGCTCGGCAAGGGATATGCCGTTCACGGCATCGCTCGCGATGTCGCGGCGTTCGACTACAGCAGGCTGGGCAATACCCGATACGATGCAGGCGAGTTCCGGCTCTATAATTGCGACATCACCGATGAAGCTGGCTTGAGAAAACTCGTCGCTGCGATCCGGCCGGACGAAATCTACAATCTTGCTGCTCAGAGCCATGTTCCGACGAGCCTTGCCGACCCCCGCCGGACGATGGAGATCAACGCCACGGCTGCCGTCAGCCTGCTGAGGATGATTGTCGATCTCGAGTTCCAGGAACACACGCGACTCTTTCAGGCATCGAGTTCGGAGGTCTTTGGTGACGCGAGCGGAGCCGTTCTCACGGAATCGTCTCCCATGCGGCCCTGCAATCCCTATGCGGAGTCCAGATATCAGGCATATGTCGCATCGACGCGGTTGCGTGCTGAAACGGGGCTTTTCGTTGTAAACGGCTTCTTGTTCAACCATGAGAGCCCCTACCGAAGTGCCGCCTTCGTTACCCGCAAGATATCCCTGGCGGTTGCTTCGAGGGCGCGGGGTGGGCGTGCGCCGCTCCGGCTCGGCAATCTGGACGTCAGGCGGGACTGGGGGCATGCGCGTGACTATGTCGCAGGCATGTGGCTGTCGCTGCAGCGGGACCAGCCGGACGACTACATTTTTGCGACGGGTGAGAACCATTCGGTTCGCGAGTTCGTCGAGTTTGCCTTCGCCACAGCCGGGCGAAGAATCCGCTGGCAGGGCGCGGGGCTTCACGAAGCCGGCCATGACGCCGAGACGGCAGAGCGGCTTGTCGAAATCGACCCCGCCTTCTTTCGCCCCCATGAAATAAGCGCAACGCTGGGCGACGCATCGAAGGCGCTTCAAGAACTTGAGTGGCGCCCTCGGACGACTTTCGAGGAACTCGTGCGTGAAATGGTTATCTCGGATCTGGACCGAACTCGCTGACCCCTCTGGGCGACTGTTAACCTAGGTAAATGTAAGCTCTCCACCGAAAGTTACAGACCGCCGCAGGGCGGATTGAAATGGTTCACAAATCAATACTGCAATTCGCGACTGCCGCTGTTTTCGATCTTGGCTTCTTGTCCTAGTATTGCAGATGGCTTTGTTGTCCTTCGGGGCAGGAGTAGGCTGTTTTCCAATGCGCGGCGGGTGGGCGGCGCTTAGGCGAACGAAGCCTCGAGGTGATTGAGACGCCGTCAGCGGCTGTGGTTGCCGGCCAGTCCGGTGCGAGGGGACGCCCATTCATGATGAGTCTTGGCAAGAAATCCGGCGACGGGGAACGGCAGCCTGCAGGCGGTGTGTCGCGGGAACCGTCCGGACTCGTTAATGGGGAGATGTCCCGCGCTCCTTCCGAGCCGGCGAGAGAGCAGACACCCGTCTCGAAACGGGTCGTTTCCGACACCATCATGTGTGTCGATGGTGTTGCCATCTTTCTCGCCGCACTGGTTGCGAAGTGGGCCTACATCGTCGCATTCCTTCAGCACAGCCCCGAGATAGGACCCTACGCGGTGGTTGGCGCCGTCGGAGCGGTGATTGCCGTCGCGGCGATGCATTATCAGGGACTCTATGACTTCGAGGTGCTGAGCGAAGCCAGGGGGCAGACCCGGCGGATATTCCTGGGGCTCGTTGCGGCGGCAATGTTTCTCGTTGCTATCGGCTATCTGCTGAAGATTTCCGAACAATACTCGCGCGGCTGGTTCGCCGTCTGGTTCACGCTTTCCGCGTTTGCGGTGCTTGCGGTGCACGTCGTCAATACGCGGGTGCTGCGGTGGCTCCGCGCGCTGGGCGCCTTCGCGCGAAACATCGTCATTTATGGCAGCGGCGATATTGCGGAAAGCGTCATCCGGCGCGTCGCGATGTCGCCCATGAACCTGAGGGTGATCGGTGTCTTCGACGATCTGTCGCGCGATCAGACGGCGCAAGTCCCGGTGTCGGGCGGGCTTTCCGATCTCATTTCCTTCGGACAGCAACGGCGCATCGACGAAATCCTGATCGCCATGCCCATGACGAACGAGTTGCGGATTGCAAATCTTGTTGAGCAACTATCGCTGCTGCCTGCCGATATCAGGATTTGCCCCAGCGCGACGGCCTTTCGGATCCCGCCAAAGAGGCTTCTGGACTATGAAGGGTTGGCGGTTCTGGAGCTCGAACGGCGGCCCATGGAAGGTTGGGCACCGATCATCAAGAATGTCGAAGACAAGCTGCTTGTCTCGTTTCTCCTGATCGCTTTTGCGCCGTTCTTTGTTCTCATTGCATTGGCGGTGAAACTCGACAGCCGGGGGCCTGCCATTTTCAAGCAGCGTCGCCACGGCTTCAATCATGAGGTTTTCACCCTCTACAAGTTCCGCACGATGCATGTGGTCGAGGATGGGCCTGGCATAGCGCAGGCGACGCGGCAGGATCCGCGGATAACACGGGTCGGCCGCTTCCTCCGGAAGACCAGCCTCGACGAGCTGCCGCAACTTTTCAATGTGCTGCGGGGCGACATGTCCCTTGTGGGGCCGCGCCCGCATGCGCTCTCGCATAATGAATATTATTCGACGGTGCTGGCGCGCTACGCGAACCGGCACAAGGTGAAGCCCGGCATGACCGGGTGGGCGCAGGTCAATGGTTACCGCGGCGAGACCGACACACCGGAAAAGATGCGCCGGCGCGTCGAGCACGATCTCTGGTACATCGAGAACTGGTCTGTCTGGCTCGATGTAAAGATTCTCGCCATGACCCCGTTCTATGGTTTCGTAAACACCAACGCCTTTTGACGTCTATTTCTTCACGAGCTTGTCGAGCACGGGCCGGAACTTCGGCTCGATGTCGGGCCGGTCGAGCGCAAGAGCCACGTTGGCAGCCAGATATCCGACCTTGTCGCCGCAATCATATGTCGTGCCTTCGAAGCGATAGGAAAAGAAATCCTGCTCGTCCATCAGTGCAATCATCGCGTCGGTCAGCTGGATCTCTCCGCCCGCGCCGGGTTTCTGCGTCGCGAGCTTTGCAAAAATTTCCGGTTGCAGAATGTAGCGGCCCGAGATGATGAGGTCAGACGGAGCATCTTCGACTTTCGGCTTTTCCACCATGCCTGTAATGCGGAAGGTTTCATGGCCCATGTCGTCGGCGAGGGCGACCACGCCGTAGCGGTTGACATGTTCGTGGGGCACTTCCTCAACGGCGATGATGTTGCCGCCATGCCGGGAGTAGACATCGATCATCTGCGCAAAGCACCCGCGACGCCCGTGGATCAGCATATCCGGCAGGGCGAGCGCAAAGGGTTCATCGCCTACGATGTCCCGCGCGCACCAAACGGCGTGGCCGAGGCCGAGCGGTTCCTGCTGGCGAACGAAGCTTGCCGCCCCCGCCATGGGCCGCGAGGCCTTGAGCATTTCGAACTCCGCAGATTTGCCGCGAGCCTTGAGCGTTGCCTCGAGTTCATAGGCGAGGTCGAAGTGGTCTTCGATCGCGCCCTTGCCCCGGCCGGTTACGAAGACGAAGTGTTCGATCCCGGCTTCGATCGCCTCTTCGACCGCGTACTGGATGACGGGCTTGTCCACGACAGTCAGCATTTCCTTCGGAACGACTTTCGTGGCGGGCAGGAACCGCGTTCCAAGACCAGCGACGGGGAAAACGGCTTTTCGAACTTTTCGGGGGGATTTCGAGTTCATAGCTCTTGCTTGTTCTGGGAGACCAGTCTCAACAACTCTCGATGTCTCGTCTGGTTTCGCATTTCTTCCTATGGGCCGCAAGCTGTGACCTCTCCGTGGCGGGGAAGATCACAGAGAGCCTCGCCGGAGTGGAAATCCGCCGGGAACCGCAGTGGATGGCGCTTGCTCGCCCGTGATCGGGGCACAAGCCTTAACCATCGCCGCCTGTCCGGGGATGAAATCCGCCTCAAATTCCCGTACCTTGGGCGTGTCGGCCTGTGGCTGGCTGGATACCTTTCCTGTCGGGCAAACTGGATGGAGCTTCGCATGATCTACCCCGTAATACTTTCGGGTGGTGTCGGGTCGCGCTTATGGCCGACGTCCAGATCGCTCTACCCCAAACAGCTGCTTCCCCTGGTGTCGGAGAAGGCCATGCTGCTCGAGACGGCGCTCCGCGTCACGGGAGACGACCGTTTCGCCGATCCCATCATCGTGTCGAACGACGAGCACCGGTTCATCATTGCGCAGCAATTGCGGGAGGCGGGGATCACGCCGCTTGCGCATATTCTCGAACCCGAGGGCCGGAATACGGCGCCCGCCGCCGCCGCCGCCGCCGCCTTCGTTCAGGCTCGCGATCCGAAAGGGATACTGCTCGTTCTGCCGGCGGATCATCACATCGCGGATCTCGAAGCGTTCCGCGCGGCGGTCGAACAGGGGGCCGCGCTGGCGAGCGCGGGCAAGCTCGTCACATTCGGCGTGGTGCCGTCGGCGCCGGAGACCGGCTACGGCTATATCAAACGCGGCGCGCCGCTTCCCGGCGGCAATGCCTATGCGGTGGAACGCTTCGTCGAGAAGCCGGACGCAGGTACCGCCCGTGCCTATCTTCAGGAGGGCGGGTATGACTGGAATGCCGGCATCTTCATGTTCCGCGCCGACAGCATCCTTCAGGAGATGCGGACCCATTGTCCCGACATCGCCGCCCATGCGGCCGAAGCTGTCGTCAAAGGGGTGCGCGACCTTGACTTCCTGCGGCTCGAATCGACCGCCTTCGCCGCCTGCCCCTCGAATTCTATCGACTATGCGGTGATGGAGCATACCTCGTCGGCCGCCGTTGTACCGGTCGACATGGGCTGGAGCGACATCGGTTCGTGGTCCGCGCTTTGGGAGATCGGCGACAAGGATGCAGACGGAAACGTCGTCAGCGGCGATGTGATTGTCGAGGACACGAAGAATTGCCTGGTGCGATCCGAGGCGGGACTGACGGCCACGATCGGTGTGGAGAACCTCGTCATTGTGGATACCGGCGACGTTCTGCTCGTTGCGTCGCGGGACCGGGTGCAGGACGTCAAGAAAGTCGTCGACCGGGTGGCTGCTGCGGGCCGCACCGAGCATCAGGCCCACAAGCGCGTCTATCGGCCCTGGGGATTCTACGAGTCTCTCGATGAGGGCCTCCGGCACCAGGTGAAGCACCTCCTCGTTTACCCGGGCGCAGCTCTTTCGCTGCAGTTACATCATCAGCGCGCGGAGCATTGGGTGGTGGTCAAGGGGCGAGCCGAGGTGACGGTGGGAGAAACGCAGAAGATTCTCGAAGAGAACGAGTCCGTCTACATTCCTGTCGGCACGAAACACCGGCTTGCCAATCCGGGAGATGAACCGCTCAGCATCATCGAGGTGCAGTCGGGTTCCTATCTCGGCGAGGACGACATCGTTCGCTTCGACGATGTGTATGGCCGCGAGGTCAAGATGCCGGCGGCGGAATAGGTCCCGTTTCTCCTCGCCGTATCGGTTCTATCTCTGCCCGGGTTGCCTCCGGGGTGGATACGTCTCCCTTCATCGGAAAGAGTTTTTAATTCTCCTCGGGCGCAGTCTATGCGCTCGTGTTGCGCTGCCCGCGGGGCTCATCGAGTTCTCGTGGGGTGCGATGAATCCATGAGGATGGGAGAGAACCATGTCGATGGGGACCATGAATACAGCGAGCTCAGCCGCCGCGGATGCCGCCAGGCAGGACAATCAGATCCGCCGGCCCGAGGCGCCGGTCCGGCTCATCAGAGGCGGGAACGAGGATATTGCGATCGGTGAGAACAGCCTCCTCGAGGGATCGTTCGAAACGCAAGGGTCGATCTTCGTCGATGGTGCGGCCGTCAACGCGGATCTGCGCGCATCGCAGCTCTCGATCGGCGCAAGCGGGCGCGTCGAAGGACAGGCGGCCGTTCTGCGCGCCGAGATCGCAGGCGTCTTCGACGGCACGCTCGAATGCTCTGGCGAGGTTATCCTGCGTTCCTCCAGCCGCATCGCCGGAGAGGTCAAATGCGCGAAGCTGGTCACACACCGCGGCGCGGTCATCGATGCGCAGATACGTGTCATCGCCGAGAACGATGAAGCGGAGGAGAAGTCTCCGCAAGGCGCCGTCATCGCTCAGGCCGCGCGCGAATCCGCCATCCGTCCATGGACGCGGCGGCGTTTCAGGCGGGCCATCCCGATGATGTCCGGCGCGGCTCTGTCGCTCGGCCTGGTGGGCCTCGGCGCCCTGATCTTCTGAGAAGGCCGCCCGCCACCGCGTTCATCGAGGCTGGCCTTTTCGGCAGAATATTGCTCTCCTTCGGGAGGGGCTTTGCGATGAAGCCCCGTCTCGAAGTGCGGAGTCCTGCCCTTGAAAATCGCCGAGCGCTGGTTCGAGAGATGCGAGATGGGAGATGGCATCACGCTCCTCTACGAGAGCCATGTCCACCCCTTCATCCGCTGCAACATATGGTTCGTTCGGGGCCGAGACCGCGACCTCCTGGTCGACACGGGCACGGGGATCGCCTCGCTGAAGGACGCCATTGCCGATCTCACGGAGAAACCGCTCACAGCCGTCGCGACACATATCCATTACGATCATGTCGGCTCCCTGCACGAATTCGAGACGCGCCTCATGCATGAGATCGAGGCACCGCGGATGGCCGACTATCGCGAGTTCGCAACGTTGACGGCGGCGGGCTTCCCGCCGGAAATCCGTGCCAGCCTCTCGGGCTATGGGCTTGACGAGGGCGGTGGCCTCCTCGTCGATGCCTTGCCGCATGAGGGATACTCGCTCGACGGCTATCGTATTACCTCCACTCATGCGACGGAGCATCTCAAGGAAGGCGATGTCGTCGATCTCGGAGACCGTCATTTTTCGGTCTTCCACCTGCCGGGTCATTCGCCCGGGTCGCTTGGCCTTTTCGAGAAGGCGTCGAAGACGCTTTTCTCGGGTGACGCGATCTATGACGGGCCTCTCCTCGATGAACTGCCCGATTCCGACATTGCGAGCTATTGCAGAACAATACGCCGCCTTCGGGAACTCGACGTCGATGTCGTCCATGGCGGTCACGATCCTAGCTTCGGGCGCGAGCGCCTCGTCGCCATTTGCGACGCCTATCTCGCGCGACGGGGCTGAACTTCAGGATATGAAAGCTCACGCGGCGGGCGCTGCCTGAAGTTCGTCCTCGTCGTGCTCCGCTTTCCACGCCGCGACGAGGTCGCGATTGTCGTGCTGCCAGGGGTGGAAGCTCGGGCGGAACCAGTCGAGATAGGCCGGGATCGACCTGCGCAGAGGACCCGGTTCGACCCAGAGATAGCGGAAGAGGCGAGCCCATGCGCGCGGCGACCACTGCAGACCGTCTGCTTTCAGAAGATCGCGCAGATGGAAGAACAGGTTGATGTTGAAGAAGATTGTCGTCATCACCAGCGCGCGCACGCGATTGAGATAGAAGACGGGCTTCGACGAGACCGCCTTCAGTACGTCGAAGGTAACCGCCTTGTGTTCGGTTTCCTCGACGGCGTGCCACATCCAGAGTTCATATTCCTCTGGTGCCGCGTGCTCGCGGAACATCTCGTGGTCCTTCAACAGATTGTCGGCGAGGATTGCGGTGAAGTGCTCCAGCGCCACGGTCTGGCCAAGTTGCGCGCGCGGCGGCATCAGAATGCGCATGAGCTTGATCATCCGCCGGGAGCGCTTCTCGATCTTCTCCATGGGGTCCGGAATTCCGGTGGCACATTCGTATCTATCTGAACCGGGGTGTGAGAGCAGGGCAGCCTTGACCGGGAGCAAACGGCGTTCATGAAGATAAGGGTAGGGAAGTACCGGATTCCGGTCCCCGGAAGCCGTGCGGGACGGATTGGTGCTGGCGTCCGTCTCGTCATTCCGGGCTTCATTCCGGGTCCGCCGGGGCCTGCCGCCATCCCTGTCGGGCTCACTATCCTCACGCTTGATCATCCGCGCGGCCGCCGCTGGCGGCGCGCCACCATCGTGCGGGTGGGACGCCGCTGGCAGGCGATACAGGCGAAAAGACAAATGCGCCGCGCTGGAAAGCGCGACGCAGTTATCGGTGGAATCGATCCGGAAGGTGGCCGGTGAGACTCTTCCTCAGCAGGCGCCGCGACGAAGCAGCACGGCGGGGAAGGTCTTGAACATGATGGCGATGTCCTGCCACAGCGACCAGTTCTTTACATACCAGGCGTCGAGTTCGACGCGGCGTACGTAGGTCGTTTCATTGCGGCCGCTTACCTGCCAGAGGCCGGTGATGCCGGGCTTTGCCGAGAGGTAGTATTCCGCATCCTCGCCGTAGCGCAGCACTTCGGCGTAGGTCACGGGGCGCGGGCCGACAAGGCTCATCTCGCCGCGGATCACGTTGAAGAGTTGCGGCAGTTCGTCGAGGCTCGTCTTGCGCAGGAATTCACCCACCGGCGTTACGCGCGGATCGCTGCGGAGCTTCTGATCTCGGGCCCATTCGGCGGCGCGCAGCGGGTCGTTCTCCAGCACTTCTTTCAGGATCGCGTCGCTGTTCACATGCATTGTGCGGAACTTGCGGCAGTGGAACTCGCGGCCCTTTTCGCCGACGCGGCGATGACCATAGAAAGCCGGCCCGCCGTCGAGACGGATCAGCATCGAGACGATGCCGAAGAAGGGCAGCAGCACGAGCAGCGCCACGGAGGCGACAACGAGGTCGAAGCTGCGCTTCAGCAGACGCGCCAGCGGCCGGTTCAGATTGTCGGCGAGCGTCAGCATCACGAGGTCGTGGCTGAAGAAGTTACCGGCCTCGAGCGCCAGCGCGCCGATCCCCTTCACCGGGGGCACGATCGAGAAGGCGATGCGGGCGCGATGCAGCGCACGCAGAATGTTGTCGAGGCTCGCCATTTCCTCGGGCGAGGGGGCGAGGACGACGAAACGGGCGCCATGCCGCTCGCAGGCGAGCTTCAGCGCGGCGGAGAGCTGGCCGCCCGCGCGATAGAGAAGGCTCGACGGATCGGAGGCATTCCGCTCGGAGGTGAGTTCGGCCAGATCGAGCGTGCCGGCCACTTCGTAACCGAGATAGGGCTCGTCCTCGAGCACCTGGGCGGCCTCGGCCGCGTTTTCCCGAGAGCCGATGATGAGCACGGGCGCGGTCCAGCTGCCGTACCGCTTCAGGACATGTCTCATCCCGATACGGGCCATCGGCACGAAGAGGAGGGCCCAGATCCAGGCCTGGAGCAGCCAGAGGCGGGAGAAATAGTCCTTCACGATGTACTGAAGGAAGCCGTCGACCAGCGCGACGAGCGCGATCGCCTTCACGATCTCCTTCGCCTCCGCCCAGAAGGGAGTGCGCTTCGAATAGTGACCCTTGGCCGCCCACCAGAGGATCGGCAGCATGGCAAGGAAGCCGATGCTGACGAGGCGGCTCGAGAGCTCGCCAGCCTCGATGGCGGCGAATTCCGTATTCAGGACCTGCACATTGATGCCGAGTGCGATGTATCCCGCGACGGCTTGCGCCAGCGCCAGCGCGCCCAGATCGCCCAGCAGAAGCATGAAGCGGTCGGCTAGCGGGGTGAGGCGCGTGCCCGTGCCCCGGCCTTCACGATGGGTGCTTTCGAAGCCGGCGATGCGGGGTCCGGTGACGGGGGTCACCCTCTCGAATGCCTGTATGTCCTTGTTCAGTGCAGTCACGATGCTCACGCCAACCTGTATCCGAATGCGACAGTCGGTTGGGGAGAGCGCAAGTAGCGCGCCAGTGCATTTCGTCTCGTTTTGAGCGTGCGGTGGCGGCCAATCCGCCAAATTTATGCCAATGCGTTAAGAGATGGACGGTATAGTTAATTTACCGCACTCGCGGCAGGCAAACGAACCGGGGCGATGGGGAAATGGTCTACAAGACGGAACAGGAAAATTTCTGGTCGGGCGAATTCGGAGCGGCCTATATCGAACGCAACAAGGGCGAGCGGCTGATCAACGCGAATATCGTCAAGTTCAGCCAGGTGTTGCGCTCGGCGCCCGGCGTCTCCTCCGTGGTCGAGCTCGGATGTAATATCGGTCTCAATCTTCAGGCGCTGAACAGGATCAACAAGGACTTCCAGCTCTGCGGGTACGAGATCAACGAGATCGCGGTGGGCAAGGCGCGCGAGCTCGGCATCGCCGACATCGTGCAGGGTTCGATCATCGAGCCGCTTTCATCCGGCAGGCAGTACGACCTTGCCTTCACGTCAGGCGTTCTCATTCACATCAACCCCGATGAACTCGGCAAGGTCTATCAGAACCTCTACGACCTCTCGAGCCGCTACATTCTGGTTGTCGAGTATTACAATCCGAAACCCGTGACTGTGAACTATCGCGGTCATGACAACAGGCTCTTCAAGCGCGATTTCGCAGGTGAGCTGATCGACAAGTTCGGCCTGAAGTTGAGGGACTACGGATTCCTCTATCACCGCGACAATTACTTCCCGCAGGACGATCTGACCTGGTTTCTGCTCGAGAAATAGAGCGGGGCTCAGGCTTCGCGTTTGCGGGCGGCTGTCGCGCAGAACAGGCTTTTCACGTCCTGAACGATAATCTGTCCGAGTGCGGCGAAAATCCGCATATTTGCGCGCAGGCGCCGGTCGAAGCGGGGAGCATCCTGTCTGCGGGTGCCGCTGACGCCGAGCTGCCGGAATGTCGCGCCGCGCCGGATCGAGTTGATCGCGAGTTCCGTGCCGATGGAGTTCGTATGATCGAAGCCATGATTCTCCACGGCGAGCTTCAGATCATATCCCTTCATTCCGCAGAGAATGTCGCGTACGCCGAACCTTAGCCTGATGTAGAGTCCCATGACGATCTCCGCAAAGCGCTGCTTGCGGGGGCGGACGCCGAGCACCAGCGGCACACGGTCTTCCGTGAGCAGGGATTTGAAGCCGGCAATCAACGACGGGTCGTGCTCGCCATCCGCATCCATCGTGATGGCGAAGTCGAAACCCAGTTCGAGCGCTTTCTCGAAGGCACGGTTCAGCGAACCATCATACCCGAGGTTGGCTTCATTACGGACGACAATGGCGCCTGCCTCTGCGGCCCTCTTCCCGGTTTCGTCGGGCGAGGCATCGTCGACCACGATGACGTCGGCATGGTTACGCGCCGCCCTGACGACGGGCCCTATCGTGGCTCCTTCCCGGAAAGCCGGAATCAGGATTGCTGTGCGAGGTCTGTCCACAGCAGTTCCTTTCCCGCTTCCTTGCTGGCTGCAAGACGCTTCCCTATCACCTGCGAAAGTGCATCGGGCGAGACGGCGCCGTCGGGACAAGGCCGCAAGGCTTCGAGATGGTCTTCCGCAAGAACCGTTCCTGCTTCAAGCGCGGTTTTGAGTCTCAGCGCGCGGCGCTGGATCACCACCGTTTCCATCTCGTTCCTTTCGATCCGCTTCACGCCGTCGCCGAGAGCGGCCTCGAGCTCGCGCGTCGCATCGACCATGGCGCGCCATGTCTGCGGGTTGAGCGCGAAGGAGTGGTCCGGGCCTTCGCGCGAATTGTCATCGGTAAAATGTTTTTCGACCACCCGGGCGCCGAGCGACACGGCGCCGAGAACCGCGGCATGGCCGGGTGTGTGGTCCGAGAAACCAAGCACCATTCCCGGCCAGCGGGTGGCGAATGTCTGCAGGACGCGGAGATTGACATATTTGAAATTCTCGGCGCTGCCGGTGTAGTTGGTGTTGCACTGCATGAGGCAGAGCTGACGATTGTCCCGCAGGGTCAGTTCCACCGCCGCCTCGACCTCGGCCATCGTCGCTGCTCCTGTCGCCAGAAGAACGGGCTTGCCCGTTCGTGCGATGTGTTCGATCTCGCCGTGATAGGTGATGTCGCCCGAGCCGATCTTGAAGGCGGGAACGATGTCGCGAAACATGTCGACCGCCTCGATGTCGTAAGGCGTCGTCATGAAGTGGATGTCTGCCTTGCGGCAGGTTTCGAGCAGTTCCGGCGTCCAGTCGCGGCGCGTGTGATACTGGTCGTAGACTTCGACCACGGATTTCTTCCATTTCGCCTGATGCGAAACCTGGCCTTTTGGTCCCTCGAAACCGACCTTGCTGACGATCCTGTCCGCGAGGAAGTGCTGGAATTTGGCGCAGTCGGCTCCCGCCTCCTTCGACTTCCAGATCAGTTCCTTTGCGCGCCCCAGATCGCCGTCATGGTTGGCGGCGATGTCCGCGATGAAATAGGCCGGCGCATCGAGAGATATCTCATGCGTTCCGATGCGAAGCGATGTGTCGTACTTCATGGGACGATTTCTCTTTGTATTGCTGCAGAAGGGAAGCAACCACTTCTGCAAGATTCGGCAGCGGGTACCCGAGAACGGCTTCGGCCCTGCGGACGTCGAGCCCGAGACAATGAGCGCGAGGTGTCGAAAGCATGCGGACGGAGCCTGTTTTCGCGGCGGTCAGGCTCAGGCCGCGCTGACGTGCAATCTCGCGCACGAATTGTTCCTTTGTATACACTTCGTGTGCGGCGAGGTTGTAGAGGCCCGATGCGCCGGCCTCCACCATGTCGAAGGCGGCGCGGACGAAAGCCGTCACATCGATCGACGAAGACCATGCATCGCTGAAAAGCGTGACTGGCCTGTCGTTTTCGACCGTATCGATGGCCCATTCGGCGAAAGTCGGCTGCTCCCAGCCTCGAGCGCCAACGATGCTTGTGCGAAGGACGAGAGCGTTTGCCGCGGTGAGCGCGAGCGCTTCGCCGGCAAACTTGCTGCGCGCATATTCGTTGACGAGAGATACGGGCGCCATCTCGTCATGCGCTAAGGTGCATCCTTCCGTGAAATACTGGTCCGTCGAAATATGCAGGAGTCTTCCACCCGTCGCCTTGGACCACGCGGCAAGAAAGGCGAGAGGGCGCGCATTGACGCGCCAGGCGAGAGCGGGGTCGCGCTCGCAGAGATCGATGTCCACGAGCGCCGCGCAGTTGACCACGAGATCGGGCCGTTCGGCGTCGAGGAGGGCGCAAAGGGCCGCGTCATCCGCAATATCCACCTGGATCGGGGCACCGCGTCTCGCTGCCTCGCGCAGTTCGGCGCCCCGGCGCCGCGCTTCCTGTGCGACCGCCTGGCCCAGCAACCCCGTGCTGCCCAGCAGGAGCGTTTTCATCCAGGTCCGTCCTGTTTGGTCAGCGCTGCCGCCGCATGGCGTTCAGCGCCGAAATGCCTTCATTCTCTTCGCATACACGCAAGGTTTCTTCCCATGACGGTATGCCCGCTCCGAGCAGCGGGAAGAGCGCTCGGCAGAATTCGAGATCTTCGGGGTAGTCGAGCGTCCAGCGCAGCTTGCCCAGTTCCTCGCTCGGCCCTTCAAGCGAGATACGCCTGATTTCCGGTGCCCGGCGCAGCCAGGGCGTCACATGCTCGCGATCATACGGATCGCTTGCTTCCTTCCAGTCGCGCTCCATGGCGCTCCACGTGAAGGCCTCGCAGTCGAGCCCATGCGGGTAGCGGTGAACGAAGTTGTTGGCCGCGTAGTCTGCCGTGGGGTCGGCGAGGAGCGCGGCGAGAACTTCGCCGCAAAGGCCCGGGTCGATCAGCGGGCAGTCGCTCGTCACGCGCATGATGACATCCGCGCCGAGATCGCGTGCGGCCGTGTAATAGCGGTCCAGCACGTCATATTCCGAGCCGCGCGCCACGGTGGCGCCACAGGCTTCCGCTTCGGCGGCGACCGGCTCCTGCTCGGGCCC